>CAYNGQ010000455.1:0-2279 GCA_964396735.1 uncultured Solirubrobacteraceae bacterium
TAGGAACAACCAAAATTTCCAGCAAAAATTTTCATGCAAGTCCGTTATTTTTGGCTTTTGTCGCATCTGTTGTTTTGACAGGAACGGTTGCGGGCCGCGCTCAGCAGCGGGGGTGCCGGGTGGGGTCAAAGAACCGGCAGCGCCATCGAAGCGCCTGGCCGCTTCTGTTGGGGTGCGAACACAAGGGTGTCGTCGGGTCGCGTGGGATCGCGCCGTGCAGATCGGCGGAACCAGCGCCGTACTGAACCCCTCCGTGCGGCCGTCGTCGCGCAGCCTACTCACGCGGGGTCGTCAGCGGCTCCGCCGTCTCTTCGGGTTCATTGGGCAGCCGGGCCTCGACGCGACGCCGCCCGCGGGTCGCGTAACGCGGTATCGCCTAGGCCGACTTGTTTGACCCCCGCACCCCGCGGCAGCGCCCCAGCCTCGACCACCAGTTCCTTAAGCGTGGCTACAGCACGAGGTATGAGGCACCATCCTCATATAACCATTTGATAACGATCGTGTATTTCGTTGAAGCGGCGGACTCCCTCACCTTCGCACAGCTATTTCTCAACGACGGTCGCGCCGATGGGCGACAGGTGCTGAAGCCGGAGACGGTGAAGCTGGTGACGCAGAACGCGATCGGCACCCTCGACGTGCGGCTGTTCAAGACCTCAGTCCCGGCCTATTCGAAGGGCGCCGAGTTTTTTCCCGGCATGGTCAAGAAATGGGGCCTCGGCTTTATGATCTCGACCACAGCAGCGCCGGGCGGGCGCAGCGCCGACAGCCTCGCTTGGGCCGGGCTCGGCAACACCTATTTCTGGATCGACCCGGCGCACGGCGTGGCCGGCGTCATCCTGATGCAGGTGATCCCGTTTGCCGACGGTAAGGCGCTGGCCCTGTTCGGGAGTTTGAGAAGGCGGTGTACGCGGTTGTCATAGCCGTGGCCGCCGCCGAAGCGTTTGAGATCAACAAGTCATCCCTGCATGAGCACCGCTTTACTTCGCCGGTCGCTTGTAACGTGGCCGTCGCTATCGGTCGCTTCCCACCCCGAGAACAGCCACTTCCGCTACGGAGGGCGAAGCGGTCCTACGCCGACACCGGCGCCAACAGTGAAATTACGCCTGGCATGGCGGATACCAGGCAACTCAAGCGCCAGGGTGGCTGAGGGCAGCACGTTAGGCGCTTGCCCTGCGCCCAACTGAAAAGCGAAGATGTCCCTGAATAGGACCCACGCGAAGCATTAGGTTGGAGGGCACCATTAAATTCTCTAGCGCAACGCGCGGACGGATCGCGCGAATCCTCGGCGTCATGGTCATCGCGGGTCTGCCGTGGGGGGCTTTCTCGAGCCGCGTGTTCGCTGCGCAGCCCGAGCCAACGGCAATCAGCGCGCAGCCGCCATCCGCGGAGAGCCTGGAGACGTGGCGCAAATCCACGGTGGCTACTCCCCGGCCAGCGACGGGGTGTTTCACAGCCAGCTATCCCGACACTCAATGGCAGGAGGTTCCGTGCACGACACCGCCACAACGCCCCTATCCGCCGAAAAGTGGGGCTCGACCCCAGACCGTGGGTAACGGCGTTGACTACGTCGCCGAGGTGGCGGGCAGCATATCCACGGCGGAGGGGTCATTCGACAGCGTCACCGGCGTGACGAGCGAGAGCGGCGCCGGGGTTGCCAACGCCTACTCGCTTCAGCTCAACACGCAGTTCTTCATGACCACGACCTGCAGTGGCGCTGGGAACCCAGCGACATGCCAGGGCTGGGAGCAGTTCGTTTTCGCCAATTCTCCCCCGTCCACCGGATTTGCGTTTATCCAGTACTGGCTGCTCAACTATGCAAACATCTGCCCGTTAGGGTGGACCGACGACGGGGTCGGCGATTGCTACATCAACAGCACCCAGGCTGTCTCGGTCCCCGCGCAGACGATCTCCACCTTGGGTCAGCTGACAGTGACCGGCGCCGCCGCCTCGGGCGGTGCCGATGACTCGATCGCCTTGTCGACGGGGAGCACCATCTATTCGGCAGTAGGCAACGATTATTTCCCGGATCTGGCGCAAAACTGGCAGAGCGCGGAGTTCAACGTTTTCGGCGATGGCAACAGTTCCGAGGCCGCCTTCAACCCCGGATCGACCATCGTCGTCAGGACCAGCGTGAATAGCGGGACCACCAGCGCCCCCTCCTGCATCGCGGACGGCTTTACCGGCGAGACCAACAATCTAACCCTTGTGGGCACGCCGGCGGTGGTCTCGGGCAGTGCGTTGCCATCGATCGTGTTTACGGAGAGCAATGCCGGCAACAC
>CAYNGQ010000456.1:0-3168 GCA_964396735.1 uncultured Solirubrobacteraceae bacterium
ATGGTCGAGGGCCTGCGTCTGACGCTCGAGATTGCCCGCCAGCCCGCGCTCGCTCCGTATACCACGCGCCCCCACTACGTCCCGGCCTCCGACTCCGAGGCGGATATGCGCGCGCACATCCGCCAGCAGACCTTCACGCTCTACCACCCCGTCGGCACCTGCCGCATGGGCTCCGACGCGGAGGCGGTGGTGGACACCGAGCTGCGCGTGCGTGGGGTCGATGGGTTGCGCGTGGTGGACGCCTCGGTAATGCCGACGGTTCCCCGTGGCAACACCAACGCGCCCACGATCGCAATCGCCGAGCGCGCCGCCGACCTGATCCGCCACGGTGCGGCGGTCGCGGGGAGGGGGACGGTCGCCGCGGCTTCGTGAGCTGCTCCAAGCACCGATGGTTCAGAGCCCGACCCTTGAGTGCTCACGACGGCGGCGGGTCGGTTTACGGCAAACGCTCGCGGATGTAGTGTGAGCGCGGAGGACGAGGAGCCAGGGGGTTTTCGCCCACGTAGTGCGCGTGTGGATGCTGCGCTGCGAGCTTCAGGAGGGTTTCGCTCGCTGCTCCACCTGGCAGGCGCCGGTAGCCGAGCAGCTCGCTTTCCTCCTGCACTTGGCGCCGGTGCCCGGGGAGGAGGTTGACCGTGCGTTGGACGACCGGCAGGTAGGTGCGCGGGTCGACTAGCACCACCAGCGCGAGAAGCGGCACGAGCTTCGCGTGGGCGGAGGTGTGGGCGAATCCAACGACGCCTTCGAGCTTCCATAGCAACCGACCGCCCCGGCGCTCGCGGCCGACCAGCCTGATAGCCCCGTCTCGGTAGAGCCGGCGGTAGGCTTCGATGCCCGCGGGCTCCTGTGTGGCTCCACTGCTAGACACAGGCCGTGGCTTGCCAACGAGAGCGGGGCGTGCGCGATACCGGACGCGATAAATCACGTTGGTTTGCCCCGCGGCGCTGCTCCAGGCTTCGATCCAGCCTGGGGAGCTGGCCATTTCGTAGACCAAGTGGGGGTGCCTGCTGATGAGCGCCGGCAGCGTGCGCCGTTCGCGTCGCATCCCGGCGCTCGCGTCGATCCATTCGCGGTGGTGTGATGTCGCCACCCGCTCGTGGGCAAGGAACATACGGTCGACAAACCGGGCTTCCAGCACGCCGCCTCCCGACGAGGTGGCGGCGTACGCGGCGGCGGCGATGTTGAGGCCGGGGCTGGAGGCGCCGTTGGAGAGGAGCAGGCCGACCGTGGTGGCCAGCATCGCCGCGCCCACCACAGCCAGCGGGCGCATCCGCCTGCGGGCCGATGTGCGCCGCCGCGCGACACCCATCGCGTGACCTTCCGCTTCGATCAGCCGGCGCAGCCGCTCCGCCTGCTCCACCGGCGGCGGATCGGGCACGGGATTGGCGGCGGCCAGCCGCGCGATCATGTGGTTGCTCATTGGGATACCTCCATTACCAGTGGTGAGCACGTATGCACCTCTCCGCCCTCGCGCTCGAGCGCGCGCGCCAGCCGCCGCCGGGCGCGGTGCAGCCGCACCCGCACGGTGGCCGCGCTCACACCCATTGCGGCGGCGGCCTGGGCGGGGGACAGCCCCTCCCATGCGATCAGCAGCAGCAGCTCGCGGTCGGATTCGCTCAGTCGCGCCAGCGCTTCGCGCAGCGCCCCGCCGCCTACGCCCGAGGAGGCCGACAGGGCGGTGCCCTCGCCGGGCGCGCCTTGCGAACGGACGCGACTGGTCCCCATCGAAGTGGGGGCGCTGCCGCCAACCACCTCAGGAGCGCCGGCGTTGTCGGTCAACCGCTGCCGCAAGGCCGCGCCGCGCCGCTCACTGCGACGGTAGGTACTGAGCACCCGCCGTGCTACGCCCAGCAGCCACGGCAGTGGGTCGGCGGGGATCTCGTCGAAGCGCCGCCAGCACACCATGAACACCTCGGCCACGAGGTCGTCCGCCACCGCGGGCGCGGCCCGGCGCAGCACGTACGCCTTCACCGCCGGCGCGTGTTTGCCGTACAGCAACTCGAATCTGACCCGCCGCTCCATGCTCATAGGTGTAATGGCCGGGAGTCGCCGAGCGTTACAGGTCGCGCGCGGGAGAGCTGTCGGGTGGCTCGGCGGATGAAATGGTCGGGTCGGCGGTGTCGGTGTATATGTTTACTTTTCAGACCCCAACCATTCATTTTGTGCCGCGCAGCACGCGGGTATGGACGTGCTGCACCACGATCGCCATTTTGAGCGCCTCGGAGAGCTTTTGGGCGTTCGCACTCATTGTGGATTGCCGAGCCCTCTTGAGGATGCCGCGGAAGGTGCCTCAGTGCGAGCGCTTCACCTGATGCTCCAGCAGCTTGCCCGAGGCGGCCTCGACCTGGGCGGTCATGCGCAGCTTGAACATCCCCAGCAGCGCCTCTGAGGCGATGCCGCGCAGCGTGCGGATCGCCTCGATCATCTCGTCCCAGCGCTCCTCGGGCTGGCCGGCGGTGGTGAACGGCTCCCACAGCTCCTTCAGGTAGAGCTTCACGAACGCACGCGAGATCGACTCGCAGTCGCGGCTGAGGCGCTCGACCAGTGCGAGTGCGGCGTGCAGGGGGATGCCGAGCGCGGTGACCTCCTCGGCCGCCTGCATCAGCGCCGGGCTGGGCACCTCGAAGCGATCGTTGCCGAGGGGGATCAGCAGCCCGAGCTTGCGGATCCGCTCGACGTCCTTGGCGTCCACCTCGCCGAAGCGCTGGCTCAGCTCCTCGCCGGTGATGACCTCCGGGGTCTCGCTCTCGAACGGCGCGGTCATCGCGTTGCGCAGTCCCAGCAGGCGTCCCGCCGAGCCGCCCGAGGCGTTCAGCAGGCGCTCGATCGCGGCGAGATTGAAGCCGTCGGCCTGCATGTCGAGCACCAGCTTCAGGCGCGCCACGTGGTCGGGGCCGTAGTAGCCCACGCGCGCGCGCACCTCGGGGGCGGGCAGCAGGCCGCGCGAGTGGTGGTTGCGGATGTTGCGCACCGACATCCCCACCTCCGCCGCCAGTTGCTCGATCGTGAGGTCCTCCGCCTGCCCGTCCTGGGTCTGTCCGTCTTGAGCCCGCCCGTCTTGGGGCCGCCCCTGAGCCCGCCCGTCTTGGGGCCGCCTGCCCTGGGCCCGCCCGTTCTCGGCCCGTCGATGCTCGGTGTCCGGGCGCACACTTGCCATCTCCTTGCAAG
>CAYNGQ010000457.1:0-2943 GCA_964396735.1 uncultured Solirubrobacteraceae bacterium
GGAGCGATGCCACTGCCGGGTTTAGATTGTCTTGCGCAGGGGAAGCATTTCCGCGTTCTCGAGCAGGTAGCGGTCGTTGCTGACCATGATCAACGCACCGCACGCGTCGCGGATGACGCGCTCGAGCCGGTGCTCGGGACCTCGCCGGAAGCCGTTGATACCGCAGATCTGCAGGGCGGTGATCGCGGCCCGCATAGCCGCCGTCGACGTGACGACCTTCACGTTGCGCAGGCTCATGATGAGTCCGATGTCCTCGAGGTTGTCGGCTTCGAGCGCTTCCTCGACCTGTCGCTGCGCCTCCGCCAGCGTACTGCGCGCGACCTGCACCTCGGCGAGTATCTCGGCCAACCGCATGGCCGTCTGCGGAGTGGTGCCGATGTTGCGGCGTGCCGCGGCGCGCACCGCCTTGTGCGCTTCCTCCATGGCTGCTTCGGCCAGCCCGGTCCACACCGCCGTGAGAAGCACGTGCCGCAGTTGACCGCCGCCGCCGTTGGCGATCTCGGAGAACAGTGCGGGGAACAGGTCGTCCTCCGTGACATGACCCGTCATGTGCAAGCCGGAGCTGCAGGTGCCGCGCAACCCGAGCGTGTCCCAGCCGCTCGTCGGTTCGAGGGTGAAGTCCGCGGTGCGGATAAGGCACAGCGCCTGCACCGTGTCTGCGGCATCGGGAGAACGTCGGGACGTGGAAAGGATCATGTCCGCCTCGCGACCGTACGAGGCGGCTAGTGCCTGCTTGTCAAAACGCCAACCGTCGCCCTCCGGCTCCAGCGCGGCAATGCTCCGCATGACGTCGCCGCCGATCCCCACCTCGCTGTTGGCGTTGGCAATGAGCAGCTGCTTGTCCACGACTTCCTCGATCACTCGGCGCAGCGCCGGCGTCGTGCCGTATTTGAGCAGTATGAACATCTGCTCCATATGCATCGCAACGACAGAACCGGTCGCGGCGCAGGCGCCGCTGAGCACGCGGATCGCATTGCTGATGTCCGTCATTGTGGCACCCATCCCGCCTTGCTCAACCGGGACGAGTGCAGAGAGCACGCGCGCATCCTTCAAGGCGGCGAGCGCTTCAGCGGGAAAGCGGGCGTGGAGGTCGACGTCGTAGGCGGCCGGGCCGGCCACGGTCTCGGCGATGCGCTCCGCCACCTCTGCCAGTCGCTCGCCGGTTGACAGGTTCTCGGAAGAATCTGGCAGTGAGGTCATGAATTTCCCTTGTAGAGAGTCGGATGGACCGGCGACCGGTGCCTGTGAGAGCAGGTTGCAGTCTACGGCATTACGTGACCCGGACCTGATGGCTTCGGCGAACTGGCGAGCGCGCCGGGGAGCGCTTCGCCGATCGGGCGCCATTCCGTGGCTCCACTGAAGAATTCGTCGGACGGCCCCATTTCCTTGAGTTTTTTCTCATCGTTGCCGATGACAAGGTGCGCGACTTTGACCAGCGCTCCGGCGGGGCGCGCCGGCGTGGCGGCGCTTCGAATGAGCGCTCCAGCCTCAACCGGGCTGTTGCACCGTCACCACTGTGAGCGGGCCCTCCGGTATGACGGCAACCCGCGCCCCGGAGCCGAGACGTTCGACCGCGCCGGCCACGGCGCGGTCGAGGTCGGGTGCGAGGGTCAGGAGCGGGCCGGGCCGCGCCTGCAAGTCGAGACCCTCGGCATGCAGACGGACCTCGGCCCGGGCGAGGACGCGCCCGAGCACCTGGGCCTGCCAGCGATCGAGCTCGGGCGCGCCTGAGGCGCCGGCCAGGTCGGCCGGTGTGCGCGCCTCGGCCAGGAGGCGGGCGAAGGCGCCGTCGGCGGGCACGCCGTCTTCGCAGGCGGCCGCCATGACGATGATCCCGCCCGGGCGCACAATGCGCTCGGCCGCCGCCATACCCTTGACCGCCTGGTACAGGTTGCGGTCGAGGGGGAATCCGCCGTTGGTCGACACGACGAGATCGAAGGGCGCGTCGACCGCGCGCATCGCCGAGGACTGCACGTGGGCGCAGGCGGCATCGTGGGCCTCCGGCAGCGGGCCGGCAAAGACGGCTGTGACCTGACGAGCCCGGTTGATGGCGACGTCGAGGGAGAGATGCGGCGGCGCCAGCGCGGCGGCGGCCCGCACGAAGTCGTGCACCGGGTTGCCCGATCGCGTCACGAAGGTGGCCCGGGCGTCGGCGATGCGGCGCGGGTGGTGTGCCTCCAGGATGGTCGCGCTGGCGGCGAGGCCCGGGCAGACGGCCTTCGGGCCGCCACTGAAGCCGGCGAAGAAGTGTGGTTCGACGAAGCCGGTGACGATGCGCAGGTCGGCCTCGACGTACTCGCGTTGCAGCAACACCTGCGCCCCGTCGATCTCGCCCACGGCGATGTGCGCAGAGCTCGTCGCGTCGTGGTCGACGATGGTGTAGCGCCGGACGATCTGGGCCCCGACGAGCTCTTCCATCTCGGTCGGCGTCGCCTGCCGGTGGGTCCCGGTGGCGCACAGGAGCGTGATGCGCTCGTCGGGCACCCCGCAGCGCGCCAATTCGGCCAGCAGCGGTGGCAGCACCGTGCGGTTCGGCATCGGCCGCGTCAGATCGGGGAACACGACGGCGACGCGCCCCGCGCCCGCCGCCAGCTCTTCCAGCGGCCTTCCGGCCCATGGCCTCCGCAACGCCGCGTTGATCGACGCTGCCTCGTCCGCCAGACCCGGCTCGTCCACGGGGACGATGACCTCGGCCCGGTCGGGGACCTCGACCGTGGTCCCATGACGGCCGTAGGCCAGCTCGACGCGCACGGTCAGGGCTCGAGTGCGCTCGCTCCCGGGAGCGATTCGGTGGCGGCGCGCACGGCCGCGGCCACGTGGTCCACCCGGGGCCGCAGACCGCGGTAGAGCTCGACGGCGGTCGGAGTCGGACGAATCACGGCCGCCACGGGGTCGATCTGATCGAGCGTGAGGCCCATGCCGAGCGCCTTGCCGGCGAGAAGG
>CAYNGQ010000458.1:0-3423 GCA_964396735.1 uncultured Solirubrobacteraceae bacterium
GGCGGCTCGGGCGAGAGGTCGAACAGCACGGTCGCCAGGTCGATCCCGGCGATCCCGTCGATCAGCGAGTGGTGGGTCTTGGAGATCAGCGCGCAACGATCGTCCTTCAAGCCCTCGATCAGCCACATCTCCCACAGTGGCTTGGAGCGGTCGAGCTGCTGGGAGAAGATGCGCGCGGTGAGGTTGCACAGCTGCTCCCAATCGCCCGGCGCCGGCAGCGCCGTGTGGCGCACGTGGTACTCGAGGTTGAAGCTCGGATCGTCCACCCACACGGGGCGCCCGCTGTCGAGCGCCGTGTGCGTGTGAGCCAGCTTGTGGCGGTAGCGCGGCACCAGATGCAGGCGCTTGCGGATCTGTTCGAGAAACTCCTCCAGTGGCGGCGGCGGCCCCTCCAGTAGCGTCAGCCCGCCCACGTGCATGTGCGAGCTCGGCCCCTCCTGGTGCAGGAAGGAGGCGTCCACCGCGGTGAGCCTGTCGAGATGACGCTGGGGCATGACTGCTTAGGGTACTTCGAGCGGGCCCTTACAATAAGTCTGGTGGCCAATACCGTGGAGAAGATCCTGCTGGCGGCGCCGCGCGGGTACTGCGCGGGCGTCGATCGCGCCGTGCAAACCGTGGAACGCGCGCTCGAGCTGCACGGGCCGCCGGTGTATGTGCGCAAGGAGATCGTGCACAACAAGCACGTCGTGCAGCAGCTGCGCGCGGGGGGGGCGATCTTCGTCGACCAGGAGACCGAGGTGCCCGAGGGGGCCGTCACGGTGTTCTCCGCGCACGGCGTGGCGCCCAGTGTGCGCGCCAACGCGCTGGCTCGGCACCTGCAGACGATCGATGCCACCTGCCCGCTGGTGACCAAGGTGCACGTCGAGGCGCGGCGCTTCGCCGAGCGGGGCTACACGATCGTGCTGGTCGGCCACGCCGACCACGAGGAGGTCGAAGGCACGATGGGCGAGGCGCCCGAGCAGATCGTGCTGGTGGAGAACGAGCACGACGTCGATGAGCTCGAGGTGGAGGACCCCGAGCGGATCGCCTACATCACCCAAACCACGCTCTCGATCGACGAGACCGCGGCGATCGTGGCGCGACTGCGGGAGCGTTTTCCGAGCATCGCCGGGCCGCGCACCGATGACATCTGCTACGCGACGACCAACCGCCAGGCGGCCGTCAAGCAGATGGCGGGCGAGTGCGACCTCGTGCTGGTGATCGGCTCGCGCAACTCATCCAACTCGGTGCGCCTCGTGGAGGTCGCGCGCGACTGCGGCACCGACGCCCATCTGATCGACAACCGCGGCGAGGTGCGCGAGGAGTGGCTGCAGGGCCGGCGCGTGGTGGGGGTCTCCTCGGGCGCCAGCGCCCCCGACGAGCTCGTGCAGGACCTGCTCGACCTGTTCCGCGCCCGGGGGGTGCGCGACGAGGACATCTCCGAGTTCCACGTGGTGCGCGAGGATGTCCGCTTCATGCTCCCCAAGCCGATCCGCGAGGCCATCGCGGCGGGTGGAGCCTCGTAGGGCGTTGCCCCTCCCCCGCGCGAATCTCGCGCAGCAGCCGCTCCCCATCCAGCCCGCCCACGGGCGACCGTCAGTGCCATGCGCACCCTGATCGTCTCAGACCTCCACCTCGGCAGCGCGGCGGGGGTGGACCTGCTGCGGCGTCCCGAGCTGCGCGCGCAGCTGCTGGAGGCGCTGGCGGACGTCGATCGCCTGGTGCTGCTGGGCGACCTGCTCGAGTTGCGCCATGGTCCCCGCCGCGAGGCGCTGGCCGCCGCGCGCCCGTTCTTCGAGGAGCTTGGCCAGGCGTTCGCGGGGCGCGAGGTCGTGGCCGTCGCAGGCAACCACGACCATGCCCTGATCGAGACGTGGCTGGAGCATCGCAGCGAACTGCCGGCGCCGCCGCCGCTCGGCGTCGAGCAGCGGATCGAGGCGGGCGCCGCCTCGTCGATGATGGCGCTGCTCGCCGAGTGGTCGTCCCCCGCACAGCTCACCGTTGCCTACCCTGGCCTGTGGGTGCGCCCCGACGTGTACGCCACCCACGGCCACTACCTCGACTGCCACCTCACGATCCCCACCCTCGAGCGCCTCGGGATCGGCGCGATGGGCCGCCTCATGCGCCGCCCCACGCGCGCCTTCATCGGGCCCGACGACTACGAGGCGGTGACGGTGCCGGTGTTTGCGTGGATCGACGCTGTCGCCCGCCAGGCCCCCACCGGGGATGCGATCAACGGCGGCATGACGGTGCGCGCGTGGCGTGCGCTGGGCAACAACGGTTCGCGCACGCACGGGCGCCGCACGCTGCGCCACCGCGCGCTCGCCGGCGCCTTCCCGCTCGGCGTGGCGGCGCTCAACCGCGCGGGCCTCGGCCCCTTCAACTCCGACCTCTCAAGCGACGAGCTGCGCCGTGCCGGCCTGCGCGCGATGGGCGAGGTGGCCGCGCGCCTCGGTGTGGGGGACGCTCATGTCGTGTTCGGCCATACCCACCGCGCCGGGCCGCTGCCCGGCGACAACCCAGCCGAGTGGCGCGGCCCCGGCGGAGCCCAACTGATCAACACCGGCTGCTGGACCTACGACGCCTACTTCCTCACCCCCACGCCCGGCGAGAGCCCCTACTGGCCGGGCGGCTGCGTGCTGGTGGAGGACGACGGGCCGCCCATACTGCGACGTCTGTTCGAGGCGCGCACGCACGCAGAGCTCATGCCAGCCCCGGCGTGAAGCAGGTCGTCAGGCATTCCACCCCGGGCCCCACCTCGAGCTCCAGCACCCCCGCCGTGTGGCGCTCGTGCTCGATCAGCGGGTAGGCCCCCGGGTGTGCGACCGCCAGCTCGCTGCCGTTGACGCGCACGGTGCCTTCGCCGTCGAGCACCCCCCACACGCCGCCAGCCTCGTAGGGGCCGCTGTAGGCGCCCTCCCGATCCTCGCTCTGCGGCTCCAACCGCGCTTCCGGCGCATCCTCGGGGCGCAGCGGCGCGAGCGGCTCGCGCTGGATCCCCAGCAGCTCCTGGATCGCCAGCTCGGTCTCTTCGTAGGCGCCCTCGCCGTAGTGGTAGTCGAACAGCACCCCCCTGCCGTCGAACAGGTAGCGCGCCGGCCACCCTTCGTTCTCGTACTCCCGCCACATCTCCAGATCGGGGTCGAGCAGCACTGGGTGGGCGACTCCGAGGCGCTTCACCGCCGCTTCGACGGCGGTGCGCTCGCGCGCGGGCTCGAAGCCGGGCGAGTGGATCCCCACCACCACCAGCCCGTCGGCGTCGTAGCGCTGGTGCCAGGCGTTCATGTAAGGACGGGTGCGCATCGAGTTGGGTCGGCAGAAGTCCCAGAACTCGATCAGCACGGGGCGCCCGATCAGGCGGTCCATGCGCAGCGACTTCACGTTCACCCACCGCAGGTGCGTGAGGAACGGCGGCGCGACGATGGTGTCTACCGGGGCACGTGT
>CAYNGQ010000459.1:0-3565 GCA_964396735.1 uncultured Solirubrobacteraceae bacterium
GCGCTACACCTTGCGGGCCTATCTCCAGGCAGGGTTGGAGCCACGCGCGGCACTTGCGCTCGCTGGCCGAGTCCTGGCCGATCCGGCAGGTGAGCGTTATGCCACTGTCGCGGTCGGGGTCTACGACGAGCGAGGCAGCCAGCTCACCTATGCCCTCGCCGGCCATCCTCCCCCGATCTTGCGCGGCTTCCAAGCTCACGAGCCCTCGACGATCTGCTCTGCTCCGCCGATTGGCTGGGGCGTACCGACGGGGCGTCGCCAGAGCACCGTCTCGCTCCCCGCGGGCGCCGAGGTGTGCTTCTTCAGCGACGGTCTCATCGAGGCCCGCTGCGAGGACGGGTTGCTGGGACGCAAGCGCCTGAGCGAGATCCTCGACGCGCTTGGCCCCCGACCTGTGGCAGCGGATCTGCTCGAGCGGGTACGAGCGAGCGCCTTGGCCACCCCCGACGACATGGCCGCGTGCATCCTTGGAGCGCAAACGACAAGCCGCCGCGCTTGTACCCAGCTAGAGGAGCTTGAGGTGGACGCCCGAGCACTGACCGGGGTTCAGGTCCAGCGCTTCCTCGAGGCCTGCCAGGTTTCCGCCCCCGAGATAGCGCAAACCATCAAGCTCGCCAGCGAGATCGCCGCTGCATTCGAGACCGCCCTGATACGCATAGAACTTGGTCCCACCGGCGCCACGGCTACCGCCAACCCTCCCGGCTTCTGTACGCCGCAAAGCATCTCCCCTCGCAACGAACTCCTCAGCGTAGTCTGAGCTCGACGGTCTACCGCCGGGCATCGCTCGAAATCGCCTGCAAGCTTGCGAGGTTATGTTCGCGACGGTCGACTGCCGCGCGCGAGCTCCCGCGTCAGCGCATGGATCGATCGCTCCAGCTGCTTGATGCTGGCGGTCTCGACTCGTTCGAGCCCGACCGCGCGATTGACCCAGGCGTTGATCTCGCGGTGGCTGCGCCCGTCGTGGCGGTGCAGTTCCGCCACCAGGCGACTGCGCTCCTGGCGCAGCTGAGCTTGACGCTCGAACGCGGCCACCGGGGCCGGCTCGGGAGCCTCCTCGGTGGCCGCGGCGGGTGAGGGAGCGTAGTGCGCCCTCTGGGGGCCCCCGAACAGGGTCATCTGGGCCGCAAACTCGGCGCTCAGGGGCACGAACCCCGGGGTGGGAGACGGCTCGCTGGCGCGCCGCTGCACCGGCTCGTCCCAGCCTTCCTCGGGCACGTCGCGGTGCAGGGCGTGGCGCAGCTCGGTTTCGACTTCCGAGGCATGTGCACGCAGCGTCGGATCGGCGGGCAGGTACAGCCAGCTCGGCTCGGCTCCGCTGGCCGATCTTCGATCGGTCGGGATCGTACGTACGAACCGTCCGACGATCTGACGAAAGATCAGCGGCGTCTTGGCGGCCGTCGCATATACCCCCACGCGCAGCCGCGGGATGTCCACGCCCTCCGAAACCATGTTCACCGCCACGATCCACGGCTCGCGCGAGCCGCGGAAGTCCGCGAGCTTGCGTGCGGCGTTGGCCTCGGTATGCAGCACCACCACCGGCGCCCGCCCAGTCGTCTCGCCCAGCAGCTTCGCGATCCGCCGGGCATGTGTCGCGTCCGCCGCGACCGCCAGGCCGCCCGCGTCGCGATGGCCCTCCGCGCGCAGCGCCCTGAGCTTGGCATTGGCCTCCTGCAGGATCCGCGGCAGCCCCTCCGGCAGATCGGTCGAGATCGCAGTGCGATAGCGGCGGCTTGCCTCACGCGCGCTCAGCACCGTCTCGAACGAGGATTCGACCACGTCCTCGCCGCTGCGCCACGACAGGGTCCCGTCGAACGTGACAAATGCCACCGGGCGGCAGATCCCCTCGGCGACCGCCTCTGCATATGTGTAGGAGACGTCGGGCACCACCAATCCGTCGTGGTCGTAGCGCACGCCCGGGATCGGGGTGGCGTCGGAGCGAAACGGCGTCCCCGACAGCAGCAGCCAGCGTGGGGCCGAGGCGAATGCCCGCTGGAAGCCGGTGCCCCATGCCAGGTCCTCGCCGAGATGGTGGGCCTCGTCGACGATCACGAGCGTGTTCGCGGGCACCTTGGCCGCCCAGCCGCGCGGGTCACTCGCCACGCGCGCGTAGGTGACGGCGACGCCATGGAAGTCGCGTGGTGGGTGCGGGCCCTTGGCGTCGGGCTGCAACTGCACCCCGAGCAGCGCCGCGGCGCTCGCCCACTGACGGGTGAGCGGCGTGGTCGGGCAGAGCACCGCCACCCTGCCGACGATCCCTTTCGACAGCAGATCCCTCGCGAACTCGAGCGCAGGGCGTGTCTTGCCTGCGCCGGGCGCGGCGGAGATCAGGAATGGGCCCTCGCGCCAGTCGGCCATGCGGCCGAGCGCACGGTGTTGCCATATGCGCAGAGATGTCGAATGCGAAGGCGTCAAAGAGCCCGGCATCCTGCGACATGCAGCGGACGGATCGCGCGGGGTTTGCGACCGCGGCCCGCTGCCGCTGCCCGGCGGCCCACGGCTCGTGCCGGTGGGCGCAGGACTGCGTCGCCCACGCCCTCCACCGGGGCTCGGGTTCGAGGCCGTGGGAGCATCTGCTCGCTGCGGGCGGGCAGCGGGTAGAGTCGCGAGCGAGCATGGCCGCGGAGCGCACCTCACCGCCGCAGGAGCAGACGACCTCCTTCCACGGTGGCCGCCTGGTGGCGCGGCGCCTGAAGGCACACGGGGTGAGCCGGCTGTTTACGCTGTCGGGGGGCCATCTCTTCTCGATCTACGACGGCTGCCGCGCCGAGGGGATCGAGATCGTGGACGTGCGCCACGAGCAGACAGCGGCGTTCGCGGCGGAGGGCTGGGCGAAGGTGACGCGCGAGGTGGGCGTGTGCGCGCTGACGGCGGGGCCCGGCGTCACCAACGGGATCAGCGCGATCGCGGGCGCCCAGGCCAACCACTCGCCAATCGTGGTGTTGGGCGGCCGCGCGCCGGCGGGCCGCTGGGGGCAGGGCTCACTGCAGGAGATCGACCACGTGCCGTTCATGCGACCGCTCACCAAGCTCGCGGCGACGGCGGGCAGCGCGGCGGAGATCCCCGAGCTGGTCGAGGACGCGTTCGCGGCGGCGCTCACCCCGCACGGGGGCCCGGCGTTCGTGGATCTGCCGATGGACTACGTGTTCATGGAGGCGCCGGAGCCCGAGGCCCGGCCGGAGGCTGGCAGGGGCATAGCGAAGGGAGCGCCGGGGGAGGCGATCGAGGCGGCAGGGAGGTTGCTGGGAGGGGCCGAGCGTCCGGTGATCATGGCGGGCACCGACCTCTACTGGGGCCACGGCGAGGCGGCGCTGCGGAAGCTGGCGGAGGCGTTGTGTATCCCGGTGTTCCTCAACGGCCTCGCGCGGGGTTGCGTGGCGGCCGATCACGAGCTGTACTTCTCGCGCACCCGCAGTCGCGCCCTGCGGGAGGCAGACGTGGCGCTGGTGATCGGGGTGCCGATGGACTTCCGGCTGGGTTTCGGGGGCGCGTTTGGGGAGGAGACGGAGATCGTCGCGATCGACGTTACCGAGCCGGGGCGCCGGCACCCGCGTGAGCCGGCGGTGGA
>CAYNGQ010000460.1:0-3633 GCA_964396735.1 uncultured Solirubrobacteraceae bacterium
CGCCGGGGGATCGATCATCCCGGGCACCATCTCAGCCGGCCTACCCGCCAGCACCCCTGTTGTCACTCCGGGTCGATGCTACCGCGGTCGCCGACTGCTCTGCGGGCTAGGTGCCGGCGCCCACGACCGGCCGCGTCAGCGCCCGCACGAAGTCCTCGAGCTGGGCCGTCGTCCAGCACTCGAAGGCGGTGCAGTACTGCTCGTAGGCGGCGATCACCGAGTCGCCGTAGTTCCAGTAGAGGCGCGGCTCGGGGTTCAGCCAGAAGGTGCGCCCGGCCCGCGCGGCGATCGTCGCGAAGGCATCGGCGCGAGGTGGGCGGCCGTTGGTGCGGGCGTCGCCGAGCACGATCACCGTGGCGCGAGGGTTGAGGTCGTCGCCGATCTGCTCCAGCAGCTCCGACCACACGCGCCCGTAGTCGGTGTAGCCGGAGATGTCGGCGACGCCCGCGTCGGAGGCGATCCGCTCGTTGACCGCCTTGAAGTCGCGCTCGCGTTCGAAGATGTCGGTCACCTCGGAGATCCGCTCGATGAACACGAACGAGCGCATCTTGCGGAAGGAGTCGTGCAGCGCGTGCAGCACCGAGAGGAAGAACACCGAGGCGGAGGTGACGGAGGTCGAGACGTCGCACAGCACGTACACCTCCGGGCGGCGCGGGCGGCGTGGGCGGTACTTGAGCACGACCGGCACGCCGCCGGTCTGCAGCGAGGCGCGCATCGTGCGGCGCACGTCCACGTGCGCATGGTGGCGGTGGCCACGGGTCTGGTGGCCCTGGGTGGCCAGGCGCCGGCGCAACTGCGCGACCACGCGGTGCACCGCGGCGAGGTCTGCCAACGGGCCCGAGGGCAGCGCGCGGTCGAGCTCTCCCAGCGGGCGCGCGGGGGGGAGGGTGCCCGTGCGCTGCACCTGCGCGCGCTCAAGCTCGCGGCGCAGCATCGCCTCGAAGCGGCGCAGCGCGGCGCGCGGCAGGCCCTCGCGGCGGGGGTCCTCCTCGGGCAGCTCCGGCTGGGGCTCGGCGCGCAGGCCGAGCGCGCGGCGGATGCGCTGCACGTCCACCCCGATCACGCCCGAGCCGCCGTCGCGGCGGGCGAGCGCCGCGATCGCCATGCGCGCGAGGTCGCGCATCGCGCTGTCGTCGCCGTCGCGCAGCGCCGCGGCGATCTGGCGGCGCAGCACGTCGAGCTGCAACTCCGAGAGCTCTTCGAGGTCGAGCTCGCTGTCGTCGCCGTCGCGCAACTGATGGGCCGCGAAGTCCTCACGCACCCCCTCGCGTACCGCCGCCAGCTCGACCGCGCGGAAGAAGAAGCGCTCGAACACCAGCTCGAAGATCCGCCGGTCGTCCTGGCTCTTGGCGAGCGTCGCCGCGAGCGCCTCGCGGAAGTCCTGCTGTGCGGTCCACTCGATCTCGCGCAGCACCGCGAAGGCGTCGAGCAGCTCGGAGGTGCCGACCGCCACGCCCTCCTTGCGCAGCTCCTCGCCCAGCTCCAGCAGGCGCGCGGCGATGCCCTCGGGCGGGGAGGGGCCGGCAGGCGTTGAGGGGCCGGGTGGGGAGGAGCGGTCGGTGGAGTTCGGGCGAATGGGCGAGGGGCCGGAAAGGGCCATGGAGACCTCGCTCAGGCCGCGCCGGCGACGGACTCGTCCCGTCCCAGCTTCAGACCCACGCGCTCGGCCACCACGTCCATGTCGGTGCGGTGCTTGACGATCACCGACATCGTCTCCATGAACGTGTCGGAGTCGATGTCCTGCGCGCCGAGCAGCAGCAGCGCGCGCGCCCAGTCGATCGACTCGGCGATCGACGGCGGCTTCTTGAGGTCGAGCTCACGCACCATCCCCACCACCTCGACCAGCCGGCGGGCGATCGTCTCGGGGAGCTCCGGCGTGTGCAGGCGCACGATCGCCAGCTCGTGCTCGAGGCAGGGGTAGTCCAGCCACAGGTAGAGGCAGCGGCGCTTGAGGGCCTCGGTGAGCTCGCGCGAGTTGTTGGAGGTGAGCAGCACCACCGGGTGCGTGCGCGACTCCACGCGGCCGAGCTCGGGGATCGAGATCTGGAAGTCGGAGAGCACCTCCAGCAGCATCGCCTCGAACTCCTGGTCGGTCTTGTCGATCTCGTCGATCAGCAGCACCACCGGCTGCTCGGAGGCGATCGCGGTCATCAGCGGCCGCGCCAGCAGGAACTCCTCGCCGAAGATGTCCTCCTGCACCTCGCTCCAGCCGGCGTCGCCGCCTTGCGCCTGGATGCGCAGCAGCTGCTTGCGGTAGTTCCACTCGTACAGGGCCTTTGCCTCGTCGAGGCCCTCGTAGCACTGCAGCCGCACCAGCTCGCGGCCCAGGTAGTGCGCGAGCGCCTTCGCCAGCTCGGTCTTGCCGACCCCCGCGGGACCCTCCACCAGCACCGGCTTGCCCAGCCGCGTCGCCAGGTACGCCACCAGCGCGGTGGACTCGGCAGGCAGGTACCCCACCGCGGTCAGGCCCTCCGCCACCTCGGCGGCCGAGGCGGGGACTGGGGGGGAGGCGGGTGGCATCGTCATCGCAATGGTAGGGGCTCGCCCGAGGGTGCCGCCGGGAAGTCCGGCCGCTACTGCTCGGCGACCGGGTGGGTGTCCTCGAAGGAGAGCTGCTCCTCGCCAGGGGATTCGGAGCCCGCCCGCCCACCCGCCCACCCGCGGCTGCGCGGCTTTGCGGGGACCGGTGTCCTACGAGGCGCTATGACCGTCGGCTCCTGCTCGGGCGGGCGGGGCGGATACCGGGTGCGCGCCGGTTGACGCTCCGGCAGGTCGGCGTCCCGCTCCTCGTCGCGCGGCGGATCGGGATTGGGCGATCGCGGCCGGGCGCGGCGCAGCAGCGGCGGCTCGGGTCGCTGGCTGGCGCGTATCCGCGATCCGGCGTAGGCGAGCAGGCCGGCGGCGGCGAGCGCGAAGAAGATCCCCCACTGGATGCCGACGTTGGCGGCGACCCCGTGCTGGGTGATCCCGGGCTTGTCGAACAGCCGCAGGACCAGCAGCAGCGCGCTCCACAGGCCGGCGGCGAGCACGACCGCGCCGTCGCCGCCCGGCAGCCGGAACTCACGGCCCTCCGCGCGCATGTACAGCAGCACCAGCACCGCGACCGCCACCAGCAGCACGGCGGCCTCGACGAACGAGAAGACCTGGAAGGCATTCAGGTTGCGGCTGACGAGCGGCTGGCTCTTCGCGGCGGTGACGACCGCGTTCTGCTGGTACCACGGCAGGAACATCGTCACGAACAGCGCGATCGCGGCGATCGCCGCCAGGCGCCGGTCGTGATCGAGGGACCCCCAGGCGTGGCCGATTCCAGAGCCTGCGGGGCGGCGGCTCTCGGGGTCGGCGGCACCGCCGCGGATACGCGCTTCGCTGGGCACACACCGAATTGTATGGAGTCCCGCCCACCCCTCTCAGCGGTGCTTTGCAGGGGCCCCTAGCGCGATCGTGCCGCTCGCGGTGGCGGTGTTGCCGGCGAGGTCCGCGGCGGTGATGCTCACTGAGTACGTGCCTGACTTCCTCGGGGTGACCCACAGCAGCCGCGGCTTGCCGCCTTCGACGAGCGCGCTGTTGGTCCACACCACGCGCCCGCCCTGGCGGATCGTGAGGCTGACGGTGGCGACCTTCGAGAGCGACAGC
>CAYNGQ010000461.1:0-5861 GCA_964396735.1 uncultured Solirubrobacteraceae bacterium
ATTCGCCGGCTACTTCAAGGCGATCGACCAGCCAGACCGAAACCCCCGAAAGCCGACCGGAGACGCGGGTGACAAAAGCGGGGAGGCCGGGACGACGTGCGAACCCGGTTCCCAACCCGGACAGGGTACTCTAGCTTCTCATGGAGCCGGTCGGTCGGCAAGCGCGGCGGAGGGCAGCAGAGGCGATCCGAGCGAAGGTTTGAGTCCCGATGGCTGCGAGAGGCGGGACGCGAACGAAACCCGAACACCCACTTGGAGCAGTTGGTTGAGGCGCTGCTCGAGCCAGTGTCGCGGCGAGCACGGCAGCAAGCCTTTAGAGCCAGCCAAGACTAGATCGCCGCTTCCGAGCCTGCCTGTGCTGAGGTCAGCGCCGAGTCGATGCAGGCCATCGCCATCCGTGCGGCCGTCGAGGAGATGCTTGGGCGACCCGTGGTCCGAGCCGGTGGTCTGGTCCACGGTCAACAACGCGCTGGCCTCGATGTGAGCGGTGCCTCTCCGCGCTTTGAGCGCGCGGGACGCGCGGACGGTATCGGCTGAGGGAGGAAAGCGCAGCATAGAGTCGGGCCCGGAAAGTGGTCCGACATGAAGGTTCGACTCTAGATGCACCGACCGAACACTCATATAACATAGAAAACTTCATCCAGCCATCGGCATCCCATCCAGGGAGGACATGATGCTTCGAGCGATCAGTGGGCAGACCCGCCGCCCGATGAGACCACACCGATACGGCCGACGGACTGGGGCTCTCGGCCGGGTATCGCGGTGCTCGATCCGAGCAGGTCATTCAGTGCTACCTCTCATCGGTTTGGTGGCCGCGATGCCACTCATAGCAGACGCATCGTCTGCGCGCGCAAGTGTCTACAGCTACCGCGGCGTCGTCTATGGGGTCAATTACACTCGTGGTAGCTTCGATCGCGATTACTATGCCTACGCCAGCTATGCGACGATGGAGAATGTTGGTGGACCAAAGGTAGCAAAGCTCGCTTGCGACACGGCATTCGACGATTCACTCATCGCAAAAGGCTGCTATTTGACTGCTGACGGCATCGTCAAAGAGTGGACCGCAGCGCGACCACAGGATCGTGACCACGGTCTCCTGATCGCATATTACCCGAACCTGCGTCCGCATATTATCTGCGAGCACATCGCCTGGAACGGCTCGCAGTGGGTCGGGACTAGCGCTTGCCTGTGAAGCATGTAGGCGCGAGCTTGCGTCATTGACAGTACCGGGTGCGTCGCACAAGCGGCACTCGGCGACGCCTTTATGAGGGTTCGTATTTCTTGAGGATCTTGTCCTTTTCGCCGTCCGCTTTGTCCGGCCTGATGGTGATCTGCCATTTGGTATGACGAGGCACTTCGTGGAACGTCGTGGTTTTGCTCGATTCTGCAGCCAGGACTGCTTCGTGGCAGGTGCTGCTTTGTTCGGAGCATAGGCGCACTTTGTACGCGACTCCACTTTCAGGCGTGAAGTTGAATGTCCAGGTTACCTTGATCGAGTCGTAGAGTTCTGATTCAACCGTGTTTTCCGTGCTGATCGTCGGGGGTGGGGCGGTGCCTTCTTCCACCACGATCGCCGCGCGCTGTTCGCTTCCGAACACCCGCAGGGCGTGTTCGATCGTATTGCCTTCCGGACCTTTTACGAGAGTAGGGGATGCAACAGTCGGCGTTACCGCTTCTGAGGTCTTGTTGATCCCAAGCTGGCCCCACGTGTTCAAACCCCAAGCGTAGACTTTGCCTTCCTTGATGACGTAGCTCGCGGCCTTGCCGGCACCAACTGCGGCCGCGGTGCCCAGGCTGGCAAGATGCACCGGCTTGTTGAAGCATTTTGCTTTACTGCCGCATTCGATCAATTCGCTAGTGTTTTCAGTTGTTCCCAAAAGGTCATTGATCGCGGCTTCACCGTTGGTGCCCCAACCGTAAACCTGACCGCCGAGGCGAGCCAACACCTGGTGAGATCCGGGTTCCACCTGTTGCAGTTCACCGGCGGGCAACAACACCTGCAACGGCCAGGGATGATATTTCGTGAATTCGGCGCTCCTGCCCAACTCTCCCGTCACGTTCGTGCCCCACGACAAAAGCTGGGTATGTTCGGCCGTTTGACCCGTAGAAGCGTAAGCCGATTGTTCGCCGGCCGCGATCGACACGACTCCTTTCAGGCGTTCGCCGAGTATCGCGATATACACGGGCGTCGTAACACAGGAAGTCTCCGACGTTTTTTGCGTTTCGGCACGGCAGAGACATGCCTTGGAGCCGCCTTCGGAGCAGACGCCTTCGCCGCTTTCTTGCTTGACGTTATGGGCCCCCGTCTGGCCGAAGGTGTCTTCGCCCCACGCAAGCACTTCGCCCGAGCTCGTGACGGCGTAATCGGTGGTGCCGCCGGTCGCGATACCGACGATGTTCGACAGGCCTTTTACTTCTTCGGGCGTCGCCCGTGTTGTCGACACTTCGTTTTCGTTTTTCTGTTTTTCGGTCGGGTAGCCGTTGCCCGACTCGCCTACCTGCGTGACGCCCCACGTATAGACATGTCCTTCTTTTAGAGCCATCGCATGATCGCCGGCCGCCGCGACTTCTTCGACACCCGATGCGAGCGCTTCGATCGGCTCGGCGAGTTCCTGGGGTTCGCTTTCGTGTTCTGAGCCGTTGCCGAGCTGTCCCTTGTTGTTTTCACCCCAGCTCACAGCCCACCGACGGGTACCGTTGGTCACCACCGCCACGCCGAAGTTGAAGCCGATCGACACCTGCAAGACGTGCGTCATCTCAGGCATCGTGTCCGCAGCAACCTCGTCACCGGACTGAAAACCGAGGCCCAACTCAGCTTCCCCATTATGGCCCATACCGAGCACCTGATCGCCAGGGACTTCTTCAGCCGAGGCCACCGAGACGCAGCCGACCGTCCCAAGCAGCAACGCGATCAGCCCAGCGAACAAAAAGCGACGCGAGAACCTCAGCACTGAGCGCGACCCACCCCGCACCATGCCACACGCAGACATATTCGACCCCCCGTTTGTTGTGTCGGCTACGGCGGTTGCTAGCAGTTGGGCGCGCCCGCGTCAAGTGAGCTGGGGCGCCCACGTCGTGGTTCGGACGAGGCCTTTGCCGACGCACGCCGGTTGGTTGGGCGCTTGAGGCTCTCCAGGCCGCCGTCTCCAAGGTTCCCAAGCCGGGCTGGTCTTCATCGTCGTGTTTCTAACCGGGCGATCCGACACCGCGGTCAACAGGACGCCTGGCACCGGGGCCGACTAGACCTGCGGTGAGGTACAACACCACGCATGTCGCACAACCGGCGGTGTACGCCGACTCTACTTCTTGCGACTGCTCACTTCTTTATAGCTGCCGCTGTCGAAGTACCAGCGAGGTCGAGTGACCGCGGACTTCGTTTCCCCGACGAGGGTCGTCTCGTGCGGGGGTCGGCTGTCTGCCTGATGGAGGCTCGTCCATTGCCGCAGGCCCTGGCGCATAATCCACCGACAATCGCACCGCGGACAGACCCAACGGGCGCCCAACTCTCGCCGCTTGGGCAACTTACACCGATGCGTGAAGTCAGACGGACGACCCCCGTAGGGGTCATATCCCTCAAGCAAGTCGAAGATCGACTCGAACAGGGCCATCGTGGCACGCAGTCTATCGACCTCCGCTTCCGGTGTCAATTGCGGGTATGACTACCTCGCGAACGAGAGACGCCCACATTCAACGCCAATCGTGCTCCGTTCGCGCGATGCGGACCGCATCGCACAGCCAGGGCCAAGTTCCGGCGAGCGTCGTACGATCGGTATTGGATGACTTCGACAGCAGCCGCTGCGACGGTCGTCTAGTGCCTCTGTTGTATCTATGGTGTCACTATGCTCCGGTCAACACCTTCACACGACGGCGCCCGCCTTCGCCTCGCCCGCTTCCGACCTGAACATGTGGGTAATATAATTAGTCATGCTGCTGACAAAGAAAAGCGCAGCAACGACACCGACTGCGAGCATAGTCGGAGGCTTCGTGACCGACTGGGCGTGCTCTCTCTGAAGGTAGATTAGGGCACCGTAAAAGGCGCCCGCGATAAGAACATAGAGGCGAAACCCCCAGAAGACATCCCCAATCAGACGAGCTATGTTCGAGGTCGGATTGACTGGCCCCATTTTTCGCAGCTGCTGTCCGACGACGAGTAGCGAAGCGTGAATCGTTGTATAGGGACTTACGGCAGGACCGCCGGTCTGCCATACGAGATAGGCGATCGACACGCCGTTGATTGCTACGACGACCCACATCGGTACAAAGAAAGTGTCTTTTGATCTATCAGGATCGCGACGGAAGAGGCTACGACCGACCCAGCCATCGCTAAGAAGGCGTTTACCACATAGCATGTGATGCACGCTATCTCAGCGATCCCGAAGTTTCTCAACAAGTGAGGATTCTGGTGATGCTGGAGATCAACACAGGCCGCAAATATCGCGAGTAGCAAAACGTTGCCAGCTATGAGCCCCTTAGTTCTATCTTCGCGGCGCTGTCTCATAGCTCTTGTAGAGCGGGTAATACGATGATGCAGGTGGGATGGCCCGACCCCGTAGGTTCGGTCCGGTCCGTGTGAGAGTCCTTCTGTCTATGCAAAATGGGCGAGAGGAGGACCAGACACGTGAAGCGCAGACGACACACCGCGGAGCAGATCGTCAGGAAGCTCAGAGAGGCGGACAGGCTGGTCGCCGAGGGTATGGAGGTGCCGGAGGTCGCGAAGGCGCTCGAGGTTTCTGAGCAGACGTATCACCGCTGGCGTGCGCAGTACGGCGGGATGCAGGCGGACGATGTGAAGCGGTTGAAGGAGCTCGAGCGCGAGAACGCGCAGCTGAAGCGTTTGGTCGCCGACAAGGAGCTGGAGAACCTCGCGTTGAGGGAGATCTCGAAGGGAAACTGGTGAGCCCGTCGCGTCGTAGAGCCGCGGTCCTGATGCTCCAGGACCGTCTTGGGCTCTCGGAGCGGCGGGCGTGCCGATACGTGGGGCAGCACCGCTCCACCCAGCGTCGTGAGCCGTGTGTCGCCGCTGATGACGGGGCGTTGCGTGGCCGGCTGCGTGAGATCTCCCGCGAGCGGCCGCGGTGGGGCTACCGTCGCGCGCACGCCACGCTGCGCGGTGAGGGCTGGGAGGTGAACCGCAAGCGGGTGCAGCGGCTGTGGCGCGAGGAGGGCCTGCGTGTGCCTGTGCGCCGCAGAAAGCGCCGGCGGCTGGGAGACTCGACGGTGCCCGCTGCACGGCTGGCCGCTGAGCGCCCCGATCACGTGTGGGCGATCGACTTCCAGTTCGACCAGACCGCCGACGGCAGGATCCTGAAGCTGCTGCATGTCGTCGACGAGTTCACCCGCGAGGCGCTCGTCGTGGAGTGTCGCCGGCGGATCGATGCCGACCGCACCGTCACGGTGCTGGACCGGATCGTCGCTACACGTGGCCGCTGCCCCGAGTTCGTCCGCTGCGACAACGGCCCGGAGTTCACCGCCAACGCGCTGCGGGACTGGTGTCGCTTCTCCCGTGCGGGCAGCGCTTACATCGAGCCCGGCTCGCCGTGGCAGAACGCCTACGTGGAGTCCTTCGGCTCACGTATCCGCGACGAGCTGCTCGCCGTCGAGATCTTCTCCTGCCTCGCCGAGGCGCAGGTGATGGTCGAGGACTGGCGCGAGGACTACAACGAGCACCGGCCACACTCAGCACTCGGCATGCAAGCACCCGCCAAGTTCGCCAGGGCATGGAGGGCCCGACAAGACGCGCTCGCCGCCTCCCTGCGTTCGCCCTTCGGGCTCATTCCGCGAGACGGCGACATCCCTAACCTGCAGCACAACAACAACCACCGACTCTCACAACAGGTGGACCCATGAACGGGGTCCGGCCA
>CAYNGQ010000462.1:0-2660 GCA_964396735.1 uncultured Solirubrobacteraceae bacterium
CGACCGCCATCGCCGCGACCGACACCGCGCTCACCGCGGGGGACAGCCCATCGAGCATCAGCGCGCGCAAGCGGGTGCGATAGAGCCCGCGCAGGTAGAGCGTCAGCAGCGTCAGCAGCGGCAGCGCCAGCAGCGGCGCGGCGGTGGCCGAGGGATGCAGGGTGGCGTGGGCGCCGCCGAGCGCGAGCACCACCGCGAGGCACAGCATCGCGAGGTCGATCGCCGGCACGAGCACGTTCCAGCCGGGCTCCTCCAACAGCAGCTGCAGCGGCCCGCGGAAGATCCCGCTGTGGGCAGCGCGCGGTCCCGGAGCCGGCCGCGCGGCCGGGTGCCGGGTGAGCGGCAGGCTTGGGGCGGTCGTTTGCTGGGTGAGACGAGGTCCGTTCATGCGAGGGAGGGCGTCCTTGTATGTCGTGATATGCGTTGGCGCCCCTGCTGCCTGAACTCGCATTCGAGCCCCGGCGATCTACTCATGATGAGCACCCATACCCGACAAACGCATGGTGGCGACCGCAACGAGCGCTAGCACCCCCGCGACCAGCACCAGTGCCAACAGATCGCCGCCGGTGAACCATGACGACCCCGCCGCGCTCACCGAGGCGGCCATCGAAGCTTCCGGGTGCGACTGACCCGAGTACGCACCAGTGCTCCCCGCGGATGCGCCGCGGTCCGCCGAGTCTCCCCCGCCGCCATGCCGCAGGGCTGCGCTGGCGCCCTGGCCGCCCGGACTCCCAGGTGCGATCCGCCCGCTACCGGTTGAAACGCGGCTTGCATTCGTCGCAGAAGCAGCAGCAGAGGCGGAGGAGCCAGAGCCACCCGAGGAGGAGGAGCCGCCCGAGCCGCCACCACTCGAGCCGCCGCCGGAGCCCCCCTTGGGACCGTTCAGCAGTGTCCCGCCGATGATCGACTGGGCGCCCGCCCCGGGGCCACCGTAGCCACTCAGCAGCGGCCCGCCGGCGAGCGCGGCGGGGGCGGGTATCACGAGCAACGCCAGCAGCGCCAGCGCTCCGAGGGTTATGCAATTGCGTCTCATGCTTCCCAACCTTGGGGGTCCTTTCGGCGTCGAGCAACCTTAGGTCACTCTCCTTGCCTGTATCGCCCGCCGTTTCGCCTTGCCACCCGTTCGACACCGTGCTCGGGGCCCATCGCCGCCACAGCGTCGGTCGGCGAATCGTCAGGTCACTACACAAACTAGCGAACTTACGGTTGATGTCGGGCGAAAAGATGTGTTCCTGGTCCGTAATTTCATCCGACATTCATTCTTATTATGAGAATTGCTGAGCGTTGCGCAGGATTGAGAGGTTGAGTTCCCCGATGTCCACCCGGTGGCCGCCGCGCACCGTGGCGAGCGCCGCGCGCGCGAGCGGATCACGCGGGGCGAGTCTCACCGCCCGTTCGAGCAACACGAGCGCTTCGCGGCGAGCGCCACTTGCGGAGGCGATCGCCCCCCGCTCGAGCGTCGCGTAGGCTTCGCCCGAGGTGCGCCCGAGCGCCAGCGCAAACTCGTGGTCGGCGCGCGCGTATTCGCCGAGGCGCAGCGCGATGCTGCCGGCCACCACGTACGGTTCGTCGCTCAGCGGGTTGAGTTGCGCGGCGTGGTCGAGACGTGCGTAGGCTTGCGGGGGCGAGCGCACCCATACATGTGCGGCACTCTCCACCTCCAGGCTGCTCAGCCAGGGGGCGGCGAACGAGACGATCGCCGCCAGCGCGGCTACGCCCAGAGCAACCGCGAGCGGCCAGCGGCGCCGCCGGCCGCGGCGGGCAGCTCGCGCGGAGCTGCCCGCGGCCGGCTGGGCCTCGGCGGCAATCGATTGGTTAGGGTCCGAAAAAGACGACAAAGTCCCCGGGTCGGCTGCCGGCGCCGCATCCTTCACCGTAGGCGCGCGCGGCGCAAGCGCACAGGCGAGGCCGAGCAGCGCGAAGGCCGGCGCACCCAGGCCAGCGAACTCCCAAAACCAGTCGAACGAGCCGTGTACGACCCAGTAGGCGAAGCCCGCCGCCGCGGCCGCGGCGACCGCACGCGCGAGCGGATCGGGATGACGCGTGAGCGCCCGCCAGGCCGCCAGCAGCGCCGCGCCCAAGCCGACCACGGCGAGCAGCGCCCCTACCAGCCCGGTCTGCACGAGCGTGCGCAGCTCCACGCTGTGCGGGTAGCGCGGGGTCTCGGTGGAGCGCCCATGCGCGAGGTACGGCTCGGCGAAGTTGTCGGCGCCGATCCCCAGCAGCGGATGCGCGGTGAATTCGTCGAGCGCCACGCGGTAGAAGTCGTAGCGGCTGGAGCCCAGCCCGCTGGCGAGGCGGCTGCCCGTGGTGCTGTTCGCGGCGTAGCCCATGGGGCTCTTGAACGTGTCCCACGCGTGGCGCACGCGCGCCACCGGGTTGCCCGCCGCCACCCAGCCGCCCGCCAACAGCGCCACCAGCAGGACCACGGCGACGGCGGCCACGCCCCGGTGCACCCGTGCGGCCGTCGCGGGGGGCAGCGTGCGCCGGCGCTCGAGCGCCGCGCCCGCCGCCACCACCACGCCGACCAGGAGCGCGCTGAGCAGCGTCGCGACCATCGCGCTGTTGACCGCCGCCTCAGCGCTGTGTAGAGCCGCCGCACCATGGACTGCCGCCACGGCGCTCGACGGGGCCGCCGCCCCGTTCGCGCCTTCCAGTGC
>CAYNGQ010000463.1:0-2036 GCA_964396735.1 uncultured Solirubrobacteraceae bacterium
TGGCCACCAGTCCATGCGCGCGGCGGTGCGCGGCGAGCGCGTCGAGGGACGCGTTCGCGGCGGCGTAGCTGCCCTGGCCCGGAGCGCCGAACACACCGCTCATCGAGGAGAACATCACGAACGCCCACAGCTCCATCTCCCTGGTCAGCTCGTGCAGGTGCCACGCGCCCGCGAGCTTGGGCATCAGCACCCGCTCCACCCGCTCGGGCGTGAGCGTGCCGATCACACCGTCGTCGAGCACCCCCGCGGTGTGCACCACGGCGCCCAGCGGGTGCTCCGCGGGCACCGCCGCCAGAAGCTCGGCGAGCTGCTGGCGATCAGCCACGTCGCACGCCGCGAGCCGCACCTCGGCGCCCATCCCTTCGAGCTCGGCCGCCAGCTCCGCGGCGCCCGGCGCCTCGCGCCCGGAGCGGCTGGCCAGCAGCACGCTGCGCACCCCGTGCTCGCCCACCAGATGGCGCGCGACGTGCGCCCCCAACACGCCCGTGCCGCCGGTGATCAGCGCCGTGCCCCGCCGGTCGAGCGCGCGCGGCACCCGCAGCACGAGCTTGCCCGTGTGACGAGCCTGGCTCAGGAACCGGAAGGCCTCCGGCGCGCGACGCACATCCCACTCCCGCAGCGGCAGCGCCCGCAACACGCCGCGCTCGAACAGCCCCACCAACTCCCCCAGCATCTCCTCGATCCGCTCGGGGCCCGCCTCCAGGAGATCGAACGCGCGGTACTCCACGCCCGGGTGGCGCGCCGCGACCTCCCCGGCATCTCTGATGTCGGTCTTGCCCATCTCGATGAAGCGCCCACCCTCCGGCAGCAGCTCAAGGGTTGCGTCCACAAACTCCTGCGCCAGGCAATCGAGGACGACGTCCACGCCGCGCCCCGCGGTCGCCTCCAGGAACCGCTCCCTGAAGTCGAGCGTCCGCGAGGAGGCGATGTGCGCCTCGTCGATGCCCTGCGCTGCGAGCGTCGCCCACTTGGTGGGGGATGCCGTCCCGAACACCTCGACACCCCAATGCCGCGCCAGCTGCACGGCCGCCATCCCGACCCCGCCCGCCGCCGCGTGCACCAGCAGCCGCTCGCCCGGCTGCACGCCGGCCAGATCCCGCAACCCGTAGAAGGCCGTCAGGAACGCGATCGGGACCGTCGCGGCCTGCGCGAACGACCACCCGTCGGGGATCCGCGCGAGCAGCCGCCGGTCGGTCACCCCGATCGGGCCGAAGCCGCTGCTGACCAGACCCATCACGCGATCGCCGGGCGTGAGATCCTCGACCCCCGGGCCCACTTCGAGCACCTCGCCGGCGATCTCGCCCCCGACCTGCTCACCGGCAAGGCGCACCTGCAGCGCGATGATCACATCGCGGAAGTTGAGCCCGGCGCAGCGCACGGCGACGCGGACCTCGCCCGCCGCCGGCGGGCGCTCCACCTCGGGGTGGGCGACCAGCGCCATGCCGTCCAGCGTGCCGCCACCGACCTCCAGGCGCCACGCCGCGGGTCCGAGCGGCGCCGGCAACGCGCCGTCGGCTCCCGCCCGCGTCAGCCGTGGCGCGAACACGTCGCCATCCCGCACCGCGAGCTGTGGCTCTTGGCCGGCGAGCGCCGCGTCGAGCACGGCCCACGACGCCTCGGCGCCGTCCACGTCGACGAGCACGAAGCGCCCCGGATTCTCCGACTGCGCCGAGCGCACCAGGCCCCACACGGCCGCGCCCGCGAGACTGGAGACGTCCTCACGATCGCGCACCGCCATCGCCCCGCGCGTCACGATCGCCAGCGGAAGGCCGGCCGAGGACGCATCCGCGAGCCGCTCCTGCAGCAGCGCCAGCACCCGATTCACCTCGGCGCGCACCCTGCCGGCCAGCTCCTCGGACGCCGGCTCGGCCAGCTCCACGGGACCCGGCCCGGCCGCCCCGCACGCGCCGTCCACGAGCACCCGCTCCAGCGACTCCCCGCTCACATCCGCAAGCCCCTCCACCGCGGCCCACTCCACACAGAACAGCGACTCGCGGCCGAGCGGGCGCGCGCCGCCGAACTGCGACACCGACGCC
>CAYNGQ010000464.1:0-8011 GCA_964396735.1 uncultured Solirubrobacteraceae bacterium
TTCGCGGGTTTCGGAGACCCGCACACCGAGCAGTTCGACGTCCTCTTCGGTCTCGTCCATCCACTTCGGGCGCAGCACACCCTCGGCGGCCGGTGCGACCTCCCCGAGCGTGCGGCCAATCGCCTGCTTGTAGCGCTCGTCCTTCAGCGCCATGTCGCGCAGGAAGCGCGCCCCGAAGGCGACGTGGCGATGCTCGTCGCGGGCGACGTTGATAAAGCCTTCGACGAAGGCGGGCAGCGTACCGACGCGTTCGTTGTAGGAGATGATGAAGTGCTGGCCAGTGAGCGCGAGCATCCCCTCGATCACCATGTGGTAGATCGTGACGGCCTCCACCAGCGTCTCGATGTCCTCGGGCTCGCGCGCAAGGCGGTCGACGCGTCGGCGTAGCAGCTCGTCGAACAGCTCCCCGAACTCGGGGTTGAGGTGCTGGCTGGTCTCGGCAAGGCGGCCGCCGAGGTCGTCGGCCTCGAGCACCCCCACCTCGGAGTAGAAGCGGTCGAAGAACGCCACGTGGCGGGCCTCGTCGGCGATCTGGGTGCAGAGGAAGATGCGCATGTCCTCGTCGGGGCAGGCCCGCATCATCGGGCCGAGCTCCGCGGCGACGCGTTGCTCGCCGACGAAGAACGAGGAGAGTCCGTACATCCGCACGTAGCGCTCCTCGGCGTCGATGCGCTCGTGCCAGTCGATCCGGTCCTGGGTGAAGTCGAGATCCTGCACCGCCCACTGCTGGCGCTCCCACAGGGAGTAGAGCTGGCGGTAGTCGAGCAGCTCAACCCGGCCGCGGTCGCCGGCTTCGGTGAGCGCGGGGTCGCTGGTCGCCCGGAAGTCCTCGCGCTCGCCCAGGCTCGATGCGCTCTGCCCCGGAGGGCTCTGCACCTGCTGTGCGCCGCCGCCGCTGTCGGTCACTGGCTCAGCCTACACCATCACTGGCCGTCCGGCCAGGCTCGTTCTTAGAACCCCACCTCAAATGAGATCGAGTCTTATTCTCGTTTGGTTAGGGACCCAAAGAGAACACGGCGCGGGCCGGTGATAGCAGGTCAAACGGTTCGTTTGCGAGACCCATACCAAATGAGACAAAAAAATCTCGTTCTCATTTGTCAGGGGCCCTTACTCCCCCACCGAGAAGAGCGCTTCCAAATCGTGGCGGGAGTAGGCCTGGAAGGCGACCATCGTCTGCGTGCGCGAGACCCCCGGCAGCGTGGTGATGTGTCCGGTGACGACGTCGGCAAGCTGCTCGTGGTCGGGGACGCGGACGATCGCGACGAAGTCCCACTCGCCCGTCACCGAGTAGGCCTCGGCGACCCCCTCAATGTCCGCCAGGGCGCCCCCCAGCGTGGAGAGCGCGTCGCGTTCGGCCTCGATCAACACCACCGCGTGGGTCATGGCGTGTGTGCGCGGGTCATCGTCAGGAGGCAGGGCGGTGGGGTCATGGCGTATGCGACTCCCCCGGGGCCAGCACAACCACCTGCGAAGCGCCGCCGGCCTCGACGTCCGCCTTGAACGCCTGCGCGTCGGTGGCGATCGGGGGGAAGGTGTCGTAGTGGCAGGGAATCACCTGCTCGGCGCCCACCAGCCGCGCGGCCTCGACGGCGTCGAGGCGGTCCATCGTGTAGTGGCCGCCGATGCACATCAGCGCCACGTCGATCGGCTGGCGGCGGCCGATCAGCTGCAGGTCGGAGAAGAGCGCAGTGTCGCCGAGGTGATAGATGACCTTGCCGCCGAAGCCGACCACCAGGCCGGCAGGGACGTTGGCGGTACCCTTGGGGGTGGTGGAGGTGTGCCAGGCGGGCACCAGCCGCACCCACCCCCAATCACGCTCCACAGTACCGCCGAGGTTGGGGTCGCTCACGTTCTGCACGCCGTCCGCGGTGAGCTCGTTGGCGATCTCCACGATCGCCACCACGTCGGCGCCGCTGCGCTTTGCGATCGAGACGGTGTCGCCGAGGTGATCGGCGTGCCCGTGGGTGAGCAGGATCGCGTCGGGGCTCAGCTCATCGGCGCCCACCGCCGCCTTGGGGTTGCCGGTGAGGAAGGGATCGATCAGCACCGTGGTGTCGCCATCCCGCAGCTCGAAGGCCGCATGGCCGAGAAAGCGGATCTCCATGTTCGATATTGCCTCTCTTGATCGTGTTTCGCTTAGAGACCCTAACCAAAAGGAATGAGACTGGATCTCGTTTGGTTGGGGTCCAAAAAGAAGTGTTTGAACCGCCGCCAGCTCTCCGGGAGTTGTATGTACTTTTGCCGCCCCAACCAAACGAGAATGAATCCATTTGGTTGGAGGCCCAAAAGTGTTGTGTGCTCTCTTAGTTCTACCGCTTACGCCGCCCCCGCGCGAGCGCTGGCGAGACCGTAGCCCAACACCAGCCCCACCGCGGCACCGGTGACGCCCGCCAGCCAGCTGGCTTCCCAGCGGGCGAATGGCATCGCCAGCAGCACCGCGGCGATCGTCGCGGTGCCGAGCAGGTCGCCGTCGTAGTAGCGCTTGGCGCGCGCGGCCCGCAGGTCGGGGACCGCCCACGCGGCGAGCAGCGCGAGCGCGCCGGCGTTGGCGCCGCTGACGATCGGCAGCGGATACACCGCCAGCGCCACCAGCGCGCCGCTGGCGCCCGCGCCGAAGAAGGCGACCAGCACCGGGACGGGGCCGTGGCGGCGCTCGAGCAGCCAGCCGAAGATCGCCACCGCCAGCAGCGCAGAGAAGGCGTACACGCCGGGGTAGAACCCGGCGGTGTAGCCGAACTGGGTGGTGAGGAGCTTCCACCAGTCGCCCTGCAGCGGCCCCACCACCACCACCCGGTAGAGCGCGAGATAGCCGCCGCTGGTGAGCACCCACAGCACGCAGCTGGCCGCCACCAGCGCGATCGTGGCGTACGGCGGAGCATCGGCGCGCACCCCGGCGATCTCGCCCCGGCGCAAACGTCCCAGCGAGGGTACCGGCAGCCGCGCCCGGTGGGAGGCGCGCTGGGGAGTGTGCTCGCGCGGCAGCTTCGGCGCGCGCCGGCGCAGGCGGGTGCCGCAGTAGGGGCACTCGGTGATGTAGGGGCTGACCTCCGACCCGCACTGCTTGCACACCACGAACAGATCGGCACCCGAAGACATCGCCGATCCATTCTAGGGCCCGCCGGAAGTCTCCCCCGAGGGATGGCGGGGGAGGTCGCCGGCCGGCAACACGAGCCAGTCTGTCCGCACGCAGGCGGCGCGGACAGATCGGCGGCGCGATCCCCCGAACAGACCTTGCGACTTCCCTCAACGCCCGCTCGGCGGTAGAGTCCGGGCATGACCTCACTCGGCTATGACAAGCAGCTCTACATCCTCGCGTTCGACCACCGCGGCTCCTTCCAGAAGAAGTTCTTCGGCATCGAGGGCGAACCCGATCCCGAGCAGACGGCGATGATCGCCGACGCCAAGCACCTCGTCTTCGAGGGTATGCAGCAGGCGGTGGCCGCCGGCGCCGACCCGTCGGTGACGGGGGTGCTGGTGGACGAGCAGTTCGGCTCGAGCGTCCCCGAGGAGGCCCGCGCGCAGGGCCTGCGGCTGGCGATGCCCGCCGAGCGCTCGGGCCAGGAGATGTTCGACTTCCAGTATGGAGACCAGTTCGGAGAGCACATCGAGCGCTTCAACCCCGACTTCACGAAGGTGCTGGTGCGCTACAACCCCGACGGCGACGCGGAGGGCAACCGCGAGCAGCGCGCGAAGCTCAAGCAACTGTCCGACTGGCTTCGCACACACGAGCGCAAGTTCCTGTTCGAGCTGCTCGTGCCCGCCACGCCCGCGCAGCTCCAGACGGTGGGCGGCGATGGCGAGCGCTACGACGCGGAGTTGCGCCCCGAGCTGATGCGTCGCACGATCGCCGAGATCCAGGACGCGGGGATCGAGGTGGACGTGTGGAAGATCGAGGGCGTCGACGCGCGCTCGGACTGCGAGATGCTCGTCGCCCAAGCCCGCACGGGGGGGCGCGACGGCGTGGTATGCGTGGTGCTGGGCCGCGGCGCGGACGACGCAAAGGTCGACCACTGGCTCGGGGAGGCCGCCCCGGTGGATGGCTTCGTGGGCTTCGCGATCGGGCGCTCGATCTGGTGGGACCCGCTCAAAACTTATGTGGACGGCAAGATCGAGCGTCGCGCGGCAGCGCAGCAGATCGCGCAGAACTACCTACGCTTCGTCAAGGTGTATGAGCGCGCCGAGGGCAAGGCCCCGGTGGGGTAGGGGCTGACGTGAGCGCCGCAGGTTCGAAGACCTCCTCGTCCTCGCCGGGTTCGGCGCATCCCCGGGGACTGGGCCAGTAGGCGATGCAGGCCATGAAAATGCGGCGCAGCGTGGCGGAGATCGAGGAGGCGTTCGCCAAGGAGATCTCGCTCGATCGCCACCGCCGCGACTCGCTGCGCCGCACCGCCGAGCAGCGGGCACTGAAGCGTCAGGTGCAGCGGCGCAACAAGCGAGGCACGGTCCGCTTCGCGCTGCTGGTGCTGGCACTGATCCTCACCGCGGTGGTGGTCACCGTGGCGATGTTCTTCACGCTCTACCAGCTGCTGGGTTAGGCCTCGCCGAGGTCCTTGATCGCGTCGTCCACCTCCGAGCGGACATCCTCGGGAGGTTGGCCTTCGCCCTGCTGACGCTGGATCTCGATGTAGATCTCGGTCCGGAAGACCGGCACGTCGGAAGGCGCCTGAATACCGATGCGCACCTTCTCGCCGACAACCGACAGCACCGACACCTCGACGTCGTCGCCGATCATGATGCTCTGATTGGTCTTGCGCGTCAGGACCAGCATTCCACGCACCCTTTCGTTTGGGCCGACGGCACCCGACACGATCACCGGCAGACCAGGCCTTTCATCCAAGCATATATTCGATAGCCCCGGAAAAGGGACATCGTCCGGTGGCCGACCGGCTCCATCCATACAACGCGTGCAGGCACGACTTTCTGCCGCTGCCTCATCAAACCTACCGATAACTGCTCATCGCCCGACGCTCTGCGAGCCTCCGCTCGCACGGAAAAATCGGGCTCGCGCGCGGGCGCGACGGTTCGCCGAGGCGATCAACGGCGCCCATGCGCTAGTCTCCCGGACCGTCCATGCCTCGTAAGTCGCTCCGTCCACAGCTCAACCAGATCCGCGCCTGGGTACGCCAGGGTCGCACCGACGCCTGGGTCGCCCACCAGCTCGAAGTGACCGTGCAGGAGATTGAGCAGTTCAAGCGCCAGAACGAGCTGGTAGGGGGCGAGGAGACCGCGTCTGGCACCGCCGTAGCCGACTTCAGCGAGGAGATCGACCTCCGCGCCGAGGACGACGCTCTGATCGCCGCCGAGCTCGAGGCGGCCGCGCTGGAGGCCGAGCGCGAGCGGGCGGAGGCCGAGGCGGCGGCGGAGCGCGAGCGCGCCGAACGGGGCGCGGACGAGGATGAGACCGACGAGGATGAGGACGAGGCGGAGACGCCGGCACGTCGCCGCAGCCGGCGCGGAGGACGCGGTCGGCGACGCTCGACCACGCGCAGCACCGCTCCCCTGGAGGGCACCTTCGATCACGGCGAGGAGGGCTACGGCCTGTGGCTTGACCCAGCCATCCAGGACAACCCGATCTACGCCGAGCACTGGGCCGGCCACCGCCCCGTGGAGGTCGTGGTCGAGGAGGACCAGATCGTTATCCGCCGCGTCGGCGGGGAGGACTGACCCTACCTACTCCGCGGCCACCTGCCGTCCTCCGGCATAGTCGGACGCCTCACGTAGGTAGCGCCCGAAGGCGGCGTCCACGACGATGCCCGAGTCCCACGCCCACGGGTCGGCTGGGGCGGTGTCCATCGCCAGCTGCAAGCACCACGAGGTTCCGTGTTCGTATACCTGCGCGAGCTCATCCGCCGAGAACCTGCCGCCCAGGCGCCGGCGCAGCTCCGCCACCAGCGTGTTGACCACTCGCTCCAGCAGCGGCCGTCGCTCCGGTGGGGCCTGCTCGAGGCGGCGCTGGCCCTGGCGCCACTGGTGGATCGCGTTCTCAAAGCCCGGCACGGGCTCGCGAGGGTAGCAGCGCCCCGTGAGGAGGCGGGTTGCGATCAGTTGGAGGGTAGACCGGTGATCACGTACGTCTGCTCGCCCGGACGGATCATGCCAAGGCGGCGGGCCTCCGGCACTAGCGTCGCCGGGTTGGTGAGGGAGGCGCGCTGAGCCTCGAGCGCCGCGTGCTGGCGCTCCAGCACCGCCAGCTGGGCGCTGTCCCCCCGCGCCTCTTTCCACGTCGACACCAGCGAGACACCGGCGCTCAGATAGAGGTACAGCAGCGCCCCCAGCACGCACAGCATCGTCATCCGCCCCAGGCGGTCCCAGCGCACGCGCGTGGTCGATCGCATCCTTCTCGCATTCGCCCCCGAGGGGGAAGCTCCTGCTGAATGAAAGAAGAGGGGCCCATTCAATTGAAAAACGAGGGGCCCGGCTCGCCGGCTTTGGGGCTGGCTGCGCCACCCTCTCAGCGGTCTAGGGCCGGCTGCGCCACCCTCTCAGTTACGAAATACCGAGCGCCCGGGGAACTCGGCGTCGGCGCCCAGCTGCTCCTCGATGCGCAGCAGCTGGTTGTACTTGGCGGTGCGATCGGAGCGGGAGGGGGCACCGGTCTTGATCTGTCCGCAGCCCGTCGCCACCGCGAGGTCGGCGATCGTCACGTCCTCGGTCTCGCCCGAGCGATGGCTCATCACCGCCGTGTAGCCGGCCTCGCGTGCCAGCGCGATCGCCGCGAGGGTCTCGGTGAGGGTGCCGATCTGGTTGACCTTGACGAGGATCGAGTTGGCGACTCCCAGCTCGATCCCCCGCCGCAGGCGCTCGGTGTTGGTGACGAACACGTCGTCCCCCACCAGCTGCAGATGCGCTCCGACGCGCTCCGTGAGTGTCTTCCAGCCCTCCCAATCCTCCTCGGCCATGCCGTCCTCGAGCGAGACGATCGGGTAGCGCGCCGCCAGCGTGGCCCAGTAGTCGGCGAGCTCGGCGGCGCTCAGCGTGCGGTCCTCGTGCTCCAGCACGTAGGAGCCGTCGCGGTAGAGCTCGCTGGTGGCGGGGTCCAGTGCGATCGCCACGTCCGTGCCGGGCTGATAGCCGGCCGCTTCGATGCCGACGAGGAGCATCTGCAGCGCCTCCTCGTTGGAGGCGAGGTTGGGCGCGAAGCCACCCTCGTCTCCTCCCGCCGTGGAGAGCCCGCGCTCGTGCAGCGTGGCCTTCAGCGCGTGGAACACCTCGACGCCCATGCGCAGGCACTCAGAGAAGCTCTCGGCGCCACAGGGCACCACCATGAACTCCTGGAAGTCCACGCTGTTGTCGGCGTGGGCGCCCCCGTTGAGCACATTCATCATCGGTACCGGCAGCACACGGGCGGCCTCCCCGCCGAGGTAGCGCCATAGCGGCAGGCCCTCCTCGGCGGCCTGGGCGTGCGCCGCCGCGAGCGATACGCCGAGGATCGCGTTGGCGCCCAGGCGCGACTTGTTGGGCGTGCCATCGAGCTCGATCAACGTCTTATCGAGCCCGCTCTGGTCACCGGCGTCAAGACCACGCACCGCGTCGGCAATCTCGCCGTTGACCCCCGCCACCGCGCGGCTCACGCCCTTCCCGTTCCAGCGCTCTCCGCCGTCGCGCAGCTCGGTCGCCTCGAACTCTCCGGTGGAGGCCCCCGAGGGAATCGCCGCGTGGCCGTGCGCGCCGGAGCGCAGGGCGATCTCCACCTCGACCGTCGGGTTGCCCCGGCTGTCGAGGATCTGACGGGCGTGGACTCTGTCGATCTGGCTCATATCGTCGAGTGGCCGCCGCTCACACCATCCCGCACAACGCCATGGGCCAAGAAGGACGGCTGTGGGCTGACCGCGCCTACCTTATCCAGATCGCGCGGCGAGCGACTCCGCGCCACCGTCTGCTACCCGGCGGGTGTGGGGACCGGAGTGCTCGGCGTGGTCGCCGGCGTCTTGTACTGCTGGCAGCGCTGCATCACGAAGCCCGCGCGGCATTCGGTGCGCGACTTCCACTTCTTTTCGAATTCCTTGACGAA
>CAYNGQ010000465.1:0-4146 GCA_964396735.1 uncultured Solirubrobacteraceae bacterium
ACCGCCCCTGCGTCTGCGCAACATCTACGCCGCCTCCGACGTCCTAGTGGTGCCCTCGATCCCCACCCGCACCTTCCGCGAGCCATGGGGGTTGGTGGTAAACGAGGCGATGAACCGCAAGCTTCCTGTGATCGCAAGCGATGCCGTGGGCGCCGTCGCCGGTGGGCTGGTGCGCGACGGGCACAACGGCCTGGTGGTGCCGGCCGGCGACGCGCGCGCGCTCGCGGGCGCCATGCGGCGGCTGGCCGCCGACGCGCAGCTGCGCGTCCGTCTCGGCGTCGCCGGGGAGCGCGACGTGCAGGCCTACACGCACGACGCCTGGGCGCAGGGGTTCTCCCGCGCGCTGAGCAGCCTGGGTCTTTCCCTCGGGGAGCGCTGGTAGCGTGCGTCGCTTGTTCACCGTTCCCTCCAGGGCCGCCACGGCCCCGTGTACTCGCGCCGCTTCGACCCCGCCCGCCAGCAGCGACACGTCGTCCAGAAAGCGGTGGGCTCTGAGGCTCGTGTGTGCGGCCGTAGCAGCGCTGACGCTTGCGTTCCCCGTCACCGCCTCGGCAAACACGAGCGAAGTCACGAAAATCTACGAAGCGTGCGGAAACGGCACGGTGCCCACCGGCTACAGCCAGCAGGCCTACAGCCAGGCGATCAAGGAAATGGAACCTTTCCTCGCCGAGTACAGCGCCTGCCCCGACCTCATCCACAAAGCCCAGCTCGCCGGCGCCGCCGGCCCCCACGGCGCCGGCGCGTCCAGCGCAAGCGAAGTGGGCACCACGGCGGTGGCACCCCCCACTCCAACCGAACAGCACACGCTCGAAAGCATCCCCCACGCGAGCGCCCCACCGGTACAGGTCGGTGGCGAAGTAATCCACCCAGGCGTCGTCCACGTCAACCTCGCCTCGGCGTTCAACACGCTGCCGACCCCGCTACTCGCGCTGCTCGCGTTCCTGCTCGCCTGTGCCCTGCTGGTGGCTGGGCGCATCATCCGCAACCGTGTCCGCACCCGCCATACCGGCAACTGAGACGGCCACCGAGGCGCCGCAGTGGGTTGCCCGCGTGGCCAGGCTCACGCTCGTCGCCCTCCCGACGCTGCTGGTCGCTGGGGTCCTCTGCCTGATCACGTTTCTCGCTGGGGGCGGCCTCAACCTCAGCACTCGCACCCCTGTCGAGATCGCGCTGACGCTGGCGTGCGGCATCGGGATCGCCGCGGCGATCTTGCTGGCGCCGCCCGGCCGAAGCCGGGAGACACTCGCCTCCGGCGAGCATCCCCGTTTCGGCCAGCGCCTCTATGGAGCGTGGGCGGCGGCTTTGCTGCTGGCGCTCGCCGCGCTCTCTGCGCTGTCGGTGATCTGGTCGGTGCAGCCCGACGCCAGCTGGCAGGACGCCGGGCGGTTGTTCGCCTACAGCGCCGTGTTCGCGCTCGCCGTGCTGCTCGCGCGCGCTGCCCCCGCGCAGTGGTCGGCGGTGCTCGGGGGAGTGCTGCTCGCCGCGGTGATCGTGTGCGGCTATGCGCTGCTCACCAAGATCTTCCCCAACGCGATCGGCGTCGCACAGAACAATGGGCATGTCTACGCACGGTTGCAAGCGCCTTACGGATACTGGAACGCGATCGGCCTGGCCGCCGCGATCGGCGCGATCGGCTGCATGTGGCTGGGCGCCCGCCGCGCCGGGCACGCAGTGCTGAGCGCGCTCGCCTATCCCACGATGGGGCTGATGCTGGTGACGCTGCTGCTCGCCTACTCGCGCGGCGCGCTCGCGGCGCTGGTGCTCGGGCTGGCGCTGTGGCTGTGCCTCGTCCCGCTACGCCTGCGCGGGGCGGCCGTGCTCTGCATCGGCGCACTCGGAGCGCTTGTGGTGGTCGCCTGGGACTTCTCCCAACACGCGCTCACGACCGACGACATTCCGCTCGCCGAACGGCTCAGCGCCGGGCACCAGCTCGGGGTGCTGCTCGCCGCGATGCTCGTCGCGCTCACGCTCGTGGGCCTTGCGATCGGCTTCGTCTTCGGCCGCCGCACGCTCTCGCCGCAGACGCGCAGACGTGCGGGCACGATGCTGCTCGCGCTCCCCGTGATCGCCGTGATCGCCCTCGCCGGACTGCTCACCGTCAGCCACCGCGGCCTCTTCGGCAGCATCTCGCACACAGTCAGCACGCTCACCAACCCCAACGCCCCCGTGCCCGCCAACGGCCCCGGGCGGCTCACCGCAATCGGCAGCGTGCGTGCGCGCTACTGGAACGAAGCGCTGGAGATCTTCACCGACCATCCCCTGCTAGGGGTGGGGGCGGAAGGCTACGAAACGGCCCGCCTGCGCTACCGCACGGCGATCCTCAACGTCGGCCAGGCACATGGCTTCATCGTCCAGACGCTCGCCGACCTCGGCCTGGTGGGACTGTTGGTGGTGCTCGCGCTGCTCGGCGCCTGGATGTGCGCCGCGGGGCGCGCCACGCATCCCTTCAACCGGCGCTGGCAGCGGTGGCGCTGGCAGGCGCTGGCAGGCCGCAAGCGCCTCTACTCCGCCGAGCGAGTCGGGCTGCTCACACTGGTCTGCGTCGTCGCGACGTTCGGCATCCACTCGTTCGTGGATTGGACCTGGTACGTCCCCGGCGTCGCCTGCGCCGCCCTGCTGTGCGCCGGGTGGGTGGCCGGCCGTGGACCGCTGAGCAGCATCCTTGCGGTTGCCGGCGCCCCGGCGGGCCTCGATCAGGGCCGGGACGGTGACCCTACCTCACACACGCCGCGGTGGCGCTCGCTCACGCTAGGCGAGATCGGGCCGCTCCGCGCCGGGATCGCCGCGGCCATCGTCGTCTGCGCGCTGCTCGCGGCGTGGGTGGAGTGGCAGCCGCAGCGCTCGGTCGACGCCTCCAACGAAGCACTTGCGCTGGTCGGGCGCAACCCGACCGCCGCGCTCGCCGCCGCACACACCGCGGTCAGCCGCGATCCGCTTTCAGCGGAAGCGCTGCTCACGCTCGCCGCCGTCCAGGAAGGCGCCGGCCAGTCGGCTGCTGCCGCCGCCACCTACGAGCACGCGGTGCACCTGCAACCGTCCAACTTCCACACCTGGCAGGCGCTCGGCGAATACGACCTGCGAGTCGGCCAGCCGCAGGCGGCGCTTCAGGCGCTGCGCGCAACCGTCTACCTCAACCCGGAGGCCGTCGCACCGCGCGCCGAAATCACCGACAACGCCGAACTGCTCTCGATCCAAAACGCCTATCTGCAGGCGCTGCGCGACACCGCCAGCGGCGGTGGCACAGCGGTGCATTGATCAGAAGCGCCTGCGCCGCGCCGCCGCCATCAGCACCTGCCGCGGTGGCAGGGGTCCGATCGAGCCGCCCACGGCACGGGTCTCGATCCGCTCGAAGCCGAAATCCTCCAGCAATGCCACCAGCGTGCGGCGGGTGTAGAAGCGCAGGTGGTCGGAGCGCGGGTCGAAGTGGGCCGCGAAGGCGCGACCCCAAAGCCCGAGCGCCAGCCGGGTGAGCAGCTCGTGTGCGGGCGTGCTCAGCACCAGCGCGCCGCCCGAGCGCAGCACGCGGCGCACCTCCGACAGCCACCCGGCGGTGTCGAAGACGTGCTCGATCACCTCACCGGCCCACACCGCGTCGAAGCTCACGTCTTGCAGCGTGGGCCACCCCCCCTCCGCGGGGACGCAACGCAGATCCAGACCCGGCTCGCGTGCCCGTGCGCGGCGCAGCGGCTCCTCGGCGACGTCGATCCCCACCGCCTCCCTGTTCGCCTCCCCGAGCGCTGCCGTGAACCAGCCTTCGCCGCAACCTACGTCCAGCACACGTGCGCCAGGAGGGACGTGGGCGAACAGGAAGTCCAACCGTGCCTGCATGTACGGTGGGCGCGTGCCTTCGGGAATCTCCTGCCACAGGCTCTCGTGATAGTCGCGCGTGGGCATTCGGTGGAGGCTAGGGCCCGAGCGGCGGAAACGTGTGGAGGTAAGTGGTCGAAAGGTCGACGGCGCGGGAAGCAGCCAACTCAAACCCGCAGCGATCGGAGATGGAGAATCCGCACAGAGCGGCAACTCCGCTGTCATCTCTCCCACTCCCACACCAAACCGACTAAGGTCCTCGCTGTGCACGTCCTGGGGAGAGACGTGAAGGACCTGGAGCGCCGGTGAGACTGGCGTTCGACAGCCGGCCGACCGCCG
>CAYNGQ010000466.1:0-2274 GCA_964396735.1 uncultured Solirubrobacteraceae bacterium
CCCCGAGAAGCCGCATATCGCCTGGCAGCTCACCGAAGCGGTGCGCGGTCTCGGCGACGCCTGCCGCGCGCTTCAGGCGCCGATCGTAGGCGGCAACGTCTCCCTCTACAACGAGGGCCCCGCCGGCCCGATCTACCCGACCCCGGTCGTGGGGATGGTCGGCCACCTGCCCGACGCCGCCCGCGCGGGGCGGATCGGGTTCGCGCGGGCGGGCGACATGGTCGCACTGGTGGGGCCGTTTACCCCCTCGCTGGCCGCGAGCGAGCTGGCGAAGCTGCACGGCGAGCCGCTGCCCGACGGGCTGGCGGAGATCGAGCTGGATGCCGTACTGGCAGCGCAGGCCGCTGTACGCGAGGCGGTGCGGGTCGGCGCGCTGAGCAGCACCCACGACATCGCCGAGGGCGGGCTCGCGGTCGCGCTGGCTGAGTGCTGTTTGGCCGGCGCGGTGGGTGCAAATGTCTCGCTGACCGCCCCCACGCTCGCGCACGCGCAGCCCTCCGACACGCTCGCGCAGCTCTTCGGCGAGGGACCGGGAGGCTTCGTCGTCTCCGGCTCCGGTGAGGCGCTCGCGGCGCTGGCCACGCAAGCGCCGCTTCAGATGCTGGGCACGGTCGCGGGCGACACCTTGACGATCACGACAGACGCAGGGACCTCGAGCGCAACCCTCGCCGAGCTGGCCGAGGCCCACGGGGCGCTGGCGGAGCTGTTCCCGTGATACGCCCGCCCCGAACCCCACGCGCCGGTGATCTCGATGTGCTGCCCGTCCCCCACCGGCCGGACGTGGAGCCAGTCTGCGGCCGGGGCCGCCGACCCCACGACAGGGGCTGCTAGCTTGTGCGTGTGAGGCCCACGCCTGGCCGCGCCGAGGATCGCGATGGGCCGCGCGACGAGTGCGGCGTCTTCGGCATATACGCGCCCGGCCACGAGGTCTCGCGGCTTTCCTACTTCGCGCTGTACGCGCTCCAGCACCGCGGCCAGGAGTCCGCGGGCATCGCCGCCGCCGACCGCGGCGGGCAGATCATCACGCGCCGCGAGCTGGGGCTGGTCAGCCAGGTGTTCAGCGAGAACGACCTGCGCACGCTCCGCGGCGAGCTGGCGATCGGGCATGTGCGCTACTCGACCACCGGCTCCAACGCCTGGGAGAACTCCCAGCCGGTGCAGCGCTCCGAGGGCACCCACGGCTCCCACCGCGAGCTGGCGCTGGCGCACAACGGCAACCTGATCAACGCCGTGGAGCTGCACGGCGAGCTGCTGGAGCGCGGGGTCACATTCAGCTCGACCTCCGACTCGGAGATCATCGCCGCGCTGATCGCCACCCACCCGGCCGAGGAGATCGAGGACGCGATCGCCGAGGTGCTCCCGCGGCTGCGCGGCGCCTTCTCGATCGTGGCGATGACCAAAGACCGCGTGCTCGCCTTCCGCGACCCCCACGGCCTGCGCCCGCTGGCGATCGGCGCGCTCGATGCCCCTGATCCCACCAACGCGGTTGGGGAGCAGGACCCCGACGCCACCCATGCGGGCAACGCCAAGGCACACGATCCCGACGCCCCGACGGGGCCAGATGGAGCCGGCGGGGCCGCCTACTGCGTGGCCAGCGAGTCGTGCGCGTTCGACATCATCGGCGCCCGCCACCTGCGCGAGGTGCAGCCCGGCGAGCTGGTGAGCATCGGCGAGGACGGCATTCGCAGCCGCCAGGTGGTGGAGGGCGCGCGCAAGGCGTTCTGCGTGTTCGAGTACATCTACTTCGCCCGCCCCGACTCGCGCATGAACGGCCAGGCACTGCAGGTCGCGCGCGGGCGCATGGGTGAGATCCTGTGGCGCGAGGCACCCGTCGACGCCGACATCGTAATCGCGGTCCCCGACTCCGGCAACCCCGCCGCCCGCGGCCTCGCGCGCGCCGCCGGGCTGCCCCAGGACGACGGCTTCGTCAAGAACCGCTACGTCGCCCGCACCTTCATCCAGCCCGGTCAGGAGCTGCGCAAGCACGGGCTGCGTCTGAAGTTCAACCCGCTCCCGGAGGTAATCGCCGGCCGGCGGCTGATCGTCGTCGACGACTCGATCGTGCGCGGCAACACCACCCGCCAGATCGTGCAGATGCTGCGCGACGCGGGCGCGCGCGAGGTGCACATGCGCATCTCCGCCCCGCCGATCAAGCACCCCTGCCACTACGGCATCGACATGTCCACGCGCGAGGAGATGATCGCGCACGGGCGCACCACCAAGGAGGTCGCCGCGGAGCTCGGCTGCGACTCGCTGCACTACCTCTCGCTGGCG
>CAYNGQ010000467.1:0-2512 GCA_964396735.1 uncultured Solirubrobacteraceae bacterium
TTCGAGCATCCCAGTCTCATTACTGCCCCCCGTGACATGAACCGTCACGCCAGAGCCGATACACGCCACATCGCCCGACCCCGGCACGCTGCCCGTAGACCAGTTCCCCGCCGACGCCCACAAGCCATCACCCGCACCACCAGTCCATGTATCCGTGCAGCTGGCCGCATACGCGCCGCCCGGCACCACAAGGGCCACAACCCATAGCGCCACCAACAACAGGAGGCCTCCGCGGACACTCCACCGCCCAACCGGCTCGCTGCTCCCCATCGGCATCACTCCCACGCTCGATCGAAGCTCACGCCCTATCTACGCCACCTCCTGCCACAACAACGAAAAATATAAGTCGTGATTCCGAGCCCCGGAAGATAGCCCCGAACTCGAACGATCGTCAGCCTACCAATGAAGCGGCCCATGTCAACATCCTAGATTAGAAAATCCCGCATTTTGCGGGATTTTCGGGCCTAGCCTGACTCCCTGTTATAAAGATTTTTGCATGATCCGAAGGGTACGAAGCAGCGAAATCGGGGTGGGCATTCCCAAACGCAACCGAGACGACCCTAGCGCTGCTAAACGTCGCGGTCGACGACTGCCCAGCCGTCCAGCCGCATTCAGTGTGCTATCTCCCACACCCGGTAGCCGTCTTTGAAACGCGAGACAAAGACAACGCCCTCGGAGAGGCTCGCGCTCGGCAGCTCCTTCGGGAAACGCAGCTCCACCACGATTGTCCTCGCCTGGATCGTCTTGCCGCATTGGAAGGCGACCTCGCCACCGCGAGCTCCCGCCGCGCTCGCAACCCTCGACCAGACGACCGTGGCGCCTTTCACGTCGATGTCTTTGTAGCGCTTGGGCGCCGCCGCCAGCGCAGCCCGCGCGGCCCGCTCGGTGGCCTTGGCAGACAGCGGCAATGCGGCTTTGGCCTGCGTCGGGCAGACGCCCGTCGCTTTGCCGCCCTTGGAGGCTGCCGCGCCCGGCGCTGCGGAGAGCCCCAGCGCGACAGCGAGTGAGGTGGCCCCAGCGAGCGCTGTGGGCCACGCACACCGCGCGCCGCGAACGACCCGCGTTCCAGCGGCCTGCGATGGCCAAGGTGACCTGCCGGCTGTGCTGCTCTGTTCTCTGGCGACCATTCTGCCCGTCCTCGTATCGTGATAGGTGCCGGCGTCCAAGCGAAGTCGTCTGGGTGGCGCCGGCTTTGCCGGGGTAAGATATTGAGATGTTATGGAAGGCGAGGAGCCGGTCGCTGTCGGGACCGCGTCGGCGCCGCTGGGAGGGTGACGGGCTCGACCAGTAGGAGCCCGCAGTGGCGATCCGCACCCGCCGCTGATGCCTGGAGCGCCGGTTGACAGGAAGATCGGTCTATGGCTCAGAGGACGATCCCATGACGCAGGCACGACCCCCCCGGAGTACCGGTGCGGTCACGCCGTTCCACCCAAAGGACGGCGAGGCGCGCTTCGCCGACCGTCGCGACGCGGGGCGCCGTCTGGCGGCGCTGCTCGGCAATCTCCGCCACGAGAACCCTGTCGTGGTGGGCATCCCGCGCGGCGGGGTGCCGGTGGCCGCCGAGGTGGCGCGCGCGCTCGAGGCCCCGCTCGACCTTGTGCTCGTGCGCAAGATCGGGGCGCCCGGCAACCCGGAGTACGGGATTGGAGCGCTCGCCGAGGGGGACGTCCTCGTGATCGACGAGGAGTCGGTGCGGCGGCTGCGGCTGAACCCCGCCGAGCTCGACGCGGCGGTGGAGCGCGCACGGCGCGAGCTGGCCGAACGGTCGACCAGCCGCTACGCCGCGCGCCGGCGGTTGGCGGTCGCCGGGCGGACAGTGCTGCTCGTCGACGACGGCCTGGCGACCGGTCACAGCGCGCAGGCGGCCGCGCGCTCGCTGCGTGAGCGCGGCGCGGCACGCGTGATCCTCGCGGCGCCGGTCGCCGCCCCAGCGTCGGCGCGCGCGGCGCGCGGGTGGGTCGATGATGTGGTGTGCGTGCAAACGCCCGCCGACCTGTGGGCGATCGGGCTGTGGTATGAGGACTTCAGCCCAACCTCCGACGAGGAGATCGCGGCGCTGCTGCACCGCTCTCCCGAGCCGACTCGGCCAAGCCGAGCGGGCAAAAGCGAAGCCAGTCAGCAGTAGCGAGACCTTGATGGCGAGGCTGACCCACTCGTGCGCGTAGTGATGCCAGGAGAGCACGCCCGCGGCTTCGCGTGATCTGCACACGGCGCTCACCGTCGGCGAGCAGTCCATTTGCAGCTGCCCGACGAGAATCGCACACAGGCCAGCGAGCAAGAAAAACGACGACATCGCCAGCGGCCACGGCCGCGTACGCAGCGGCGGCACGATCGCGACCGCGAGCGCGATGAAGCCCAATCCCCAGATCGCCATGAAAATCGTGAAGATCCAGGGGTGCGCCGCGCCGCGCCGACCCAGCTCGCTTATGAACTGACGAGCCGGCGAGTAATGAGGTTCGAGGGCACCGGCGGTTATCCACCCGCCGACGAACACGACCTGTGCGAGGATCGC
>CAYNGQ010000468.1:0-13265 GCA_964396735.1 uncultured Solirubrobacteraceae bacterium
TGCGGGAGGATGTCGGGATAGCCGACCACGAACACCTTGGCCGCGGGCGTGCGTTCGCGGATCTCCGCGAGCGCGCCGCGGACGACCGGCCCATCGGCTTCGATCTCTTCGGCGAGTTTGTTGCCGTACGTGGCTTTGCACAGGTTCAACAAACCGAACGTCACCAGATCCTCGGAGCCGCACGTCACGAGCGTTTCGCCGAACAGCCCGTTGTCGTTGCCGCCGATCCCCACCGATACGACGCCGGTCGAGGCGCTGAGCGCATCCTCCTGCGGCGGCTGGTCGGAGTACTGGGCGGTGGTCGTGAGGTTGGCGGTGGTCGCCCCCGAGCAGCTCACGTCTCTCAGCGACAGCCCGAGCGCCGATGCGCTCAGGTGGGGGTAGTCGCGTGCCGACTGCAGGCATTCAAGCGGCGCCCCCGACGCGGGCGGCAGGATCAGCGGACCAGCGGTATAGGAGTCCCCGAGCGACACGTACGAGGTGGCCGTCGCGAGCGAGGGCGCCGCGAGCGCCAGCATTGCAGTCAGCGCGAGCAGCGCCGCGGAGAGCCCGGCGGCATGCAGCGGCCGGCGAGCGCCCGAGCGCCCACGCCGGGGGGTGGTGGGTGAGGGTGAGTAGGACACGGTGGTGCAGCTCCCTTCCTTGTGATCGATCAACGGAAATGATCGACCTGTCGAACGAATGGCCGATCGGAGCAGGTCCTACCCGGGGGCGCTCCCCCCTACACCTCTGTTTCCAGCTCGATCACAACCGCCCCGCGGGGCACGCGGTTAGAAGATCTGCTGGTAGATCAAGAAGACGTTCAACGCCGTGATCAGCCCGGCGAGCGAGAACGCGGCGATCGTCGTGTGCAGCCGGTTGACATGCACGCCCATGATCGCGCGGTTGGAGGTGAGCAGCACCAGCGGGATCAGCGCGAAGGGGATGCCGAAGGAGAGGATCACCTGGCTGAACACCAGCACCTGTGTGGGGCCGAGGCCGATCGCGAGCACGGCGATCGCGGGCGCCATCGTGACGAGACGGCGCGCGACCAGGGGGATGTTGAGGCCGACGAAGCCCTTCATCACGACCTGCCCGGCGTAGGTGCCTACCGAGGAGGAGGATGCGCCGGAGGCAAGTAGCGCGACTGAGAAGGCCAGCGCGGCGCCGCCGCCGACGAGCTGGCCGAATGCGGCGTGAGCCTCGGGGATCGTGCTCACCCCGGAGTGGCCGGTGTTGTGCAGGAGCTTGGCGGAGACGGCGAGCATCGCCATGTTGACCAGCCCGGCGAGGCCGAGGGCGATCATCACGTCGAGGCGCTCGAAGCGCAGCACGCGCGAGCGCTCACGGTCGTTGCGCACGGGGGTGCGCCCGTTGGTCAGCGCCGAGTGCAGGTAGATCACGTGCGGCATCACCGTGGCGCCGATGATCCCCACCGCGAGGTAGAGGCTGCCGGAGCCCGCCAGGTGCGGCACCAGCCCACCGAGCGAGGCGCGCGCAGAGGGACCGATGCGCAGCGTCTCGTACAGGAAGCCGAGGAAGATCACGCCCAGCAGCGCGGTGATCGCGAGCTCGAAGCGGCGGAAGCCGCGGCGCTGCAGCGCGAGGATCACGAACGCGATCACGCCGGTCATCAGCCCGGCGGTGAGCAGCGGCACCCCGAACAGCAGGTTGAGGCCCAGCGCGGCGCCGACGAACTCGGCGATGTCGGTCGCCATCGCCATCACCTCGGCCTGCACCCACATCCCCCACGCGAACGGCCGGGGGTAGGTGGCGCGGAACAGCTCGGGGAGGTTGTGGTCGGTGATGATCCCGAGCTTGGCCGACAGGTACTGGATCAACATCGCCATCACGTTGGCGACCAGCACGACCCACAGCAGCAGGTAGCCAAACTGCGCGCCGCCCTGGATGTTGGTGGCGAAGTTGCCGGGGTCCACGTACGCGACGGCGGCGACGAACGCGGGGCCGAGCATCGCCGGCGTGGCGCGCACGCGCCCGCGCGCCAGCAGCCGGTCGAGCGGGCTCGGGCCGAGTTCGAGCGCCGCGGGAGTCGTCTGCGCGACGGGCTGAGCGCTCATTGCCCGACCGCGCGGTGGTCGGTACCGCAGGACCTGAGGAGCAAGACCGTGTTGGCGGGATCGTCCGCGCGAGGATGCTCGGCCCGGCACTGGAGGGGGTGGGGAGTCCTACCCCGCCACGACGGGAGCGTTCTCATGCCGTGGCCCCCTCGCGGTCGCCGTCGAGCTCCACGCGCATCGCGCGCGCCAGCTGGCCGCCGATCGGATGCTCCTGCCCGTCGAAGCTCACGAACAGCGGCCCCCCGAAGGGCTGGCGGTCGCGCACCTCGAAGCGGTCGCCGGGGGAGATGCCGCGCTCCGACAAATAGCGGAGCATCTCCGGCTCGCTGTCGGAGACGCGCACGAACACCCCTTCCGCGCCCGTCTGCAGGCTCTCGAGGCTGTGGGTCTCGGGCTCGCGCAGTTGCAGGTCGGCGCTGGGGATCGGGTCGCCGTGGGGGTCGAGCTTGGGGTCGCCGAGCTTCGCGGCGATCAGCTGCTCGAGCTCCTCGGAGAGCACGTGCTCCAGCACCTCCGCCTCGGCGTGCACCTGATCCCAGGGCATCTGCAGCGTCTCCGCGAGGAACAGCTCCAGCAGCCGATGGTGGCGGATCACCTCGAGCGCCACGCGGCGGCCCTTGTCGGTCAGTCTCACCCCGCGGTAGGGCACGTGCGTGATCAGCCCGAGCTCCTCCAGCTTGCGCAGCATCGCCGACACCGAGCCCGGCGTGATCTCCAGCCGCTCGGCCAGCGCGTTCGTCGAGACGGGCTCATCGCCGCGCGACTCGAGCGTGAAGATCGCCTTGCAATAGTCCTCCACCGCGGAGGATCGCATCTGCTCTCGTGCTGCCATGAGTTTATTTTATGGCATGCCAAGATTTCTGTCAAGGCATAGCCAGATGTTTGATTTGGCCTGCCCCCGGACCGTGGCGCGAGGCGAGTTTTAGGAAAGATGCTCCCGGTGAACCGCGACTACGAGCTGCAGACCCACCGGGCGGAGGACCGCCACTGGTGGTATCGCGGACGCCGCAGCGTGCTCGAGCGCACGATCGAGCGTCTCGAGATTCCGCCCCGTGCGCGGATCCTCGACGCCGGCTGCGGCAGCGGGCGCAACATGGTCGAGCTGGCGCGCCGCGGCGAGGTGACCGGGGTTGAGATCTCACCCACCAGCGTCGAGCTCGCCCGCGCCCGCCATGTCGGCGAGGTGGTGGAGGGCTCGGTGATGGAGATGCCGTTCGTCGATGACTCGTTCGAGCTCGCGGTGTGCCTCGACGTGATCGAGCACCTGCCCGACGACCGCGGCGCGCTGCGCGAGCTGCGGCGCGTGCTGGCGCCTGGCGGGGCGCTGCTGGTGACGGTGCCCGCCTACCAATGGCTGTGGAGCGGCCACGACAGGATCAACCAGCACTGCCGCCGCTACTCGCGCGCCACGCTCGAGCAGGCCGCCCGCGCGGCCGGCTGGGATTGCGAATACGCCACCCACTTCAACGCGCTGCTGCTGCCGGTGGCGATCGCGCTGCGCGCACTCGAGCGCCTGCACCGTGGAACGACCGAATCGAGCCTCGACCTATGGGTGCCACCGGCGCCGCTCAACTGGCTGCTGCAGCGACCGCTGGAGCTGGAGGCCGCGGCGATCGGGCGCGGGGGCCGGATCCCCGTCGGGCTCTCGCTGCTGGCCGTGCTGCGGTAGAGACTCCCGCTCGGCGGCTGGGCAGGGAGGCCCAGCCCCCAGCCGCTCGGGGCGCCGCCACCCGCGCGGACGATCCCAAATAAACGCCCTCGCCTACCCGGCCGTTGGGTGCATGCGGAAGGTCCAAGCACGGTTGGCGATGAACGTGAACACCACCACGATCGCCGTCGCGCAAGCCTGCCCGAGCAGCTTGCCGAGGCCGGCGTCGTGCACAAACACGAACACCAGCCCGAGGTTGGCGGCCAGGCCGCAGCCCTGCACCACGATCCAGCGGACCGGCGTCAGCGCGTCGCCCACGTGGCCGCGGAAGGTCCAGCTGCGGTTCCACAGGAAGCCGTTGACCATCCCCACCGCGTAGCCGATCGCCGACGCCGCGATATACCACATCCCGAAGCCGTTGATCAGGACCACGTACACGGCGAGAGCCAAGAGCGTGTTGGAGATCCCCACAATCCCGAACTTGACGAACTGCACCACGAGCGCCGGATTGAGCTTCGCCTTAGGGGCGTCCACTACCGTGGCGCTGTCCAAAGATGAAAGAAGAGGGGCCCGGCTCGGCGGCCTTCGGCCGCCTGCGCCACCCTCTAAGCTGTCAACTGTCTCATCCACGCTTCCCACCCCCGCAACTTAAGCAGTTTTCTCAAGCCCGATGTCCGACTCCCCCCGCAACCCCACGCTGCTCAGCGTCGTCGCCCCCGTCTACAACGAGGAGGAGCTGGTAGAGCGCTTCGTGCGCCGCGCCTGCGCCGCCGTCGCCGACTACACCTTCGAGCTGGTGCTGGTCAACGACGGCTCCTCCGACGCCACGCCCGAGCTGCTCGACCGGATGGCGGCCGAGGATCCGCGCGTGAGGGTCATCCACCTCTCGCGCAACTTCGGGCACCAGGCGGCGCTCACCGCCGGCCTGGAGCACGCCGTGGGGGACGTGGTGGCGATGATCGACGCCGACCTGCAGGACCCGCCCGAGCTGATCCCGACGATGGTCGCCCGCTGGGAAGCCGGCGCCGACGTGGTGTACGCCGTGCGCAAGCAACGCGAGGGCGAGACCGCCTTCAAGCTGGCGAGCGCCTCGTGGTTCTACAAGCTTTTCGACAAGCTCGCCCAGGTCGACCTCGAGCCCAACTCCGGGGACTTCCGCCTGCTCGACCGTCGCGCGCTCGACGCGCTGCTGACAATGACCGAGCGTTCGCGCTTCCTGCGCGGCATGACCGTGTGGGTCGGCTTCACACAAACCGCGGTGCCGTACGAGCGCGACGCGCGCCACGCGGGCGAGACCAAGTACACGCTGCGCAGGATGCTGCGCTTCTCGCTCGACGCGATCGCCTCCTTCTCGCACGTGCCGCTGCAGCTTGCCACCTACGTCGGGCTGCTCTCCGCCGGGCTCGCCTTCTTCGCGATCCCGGTCGTGATCGGCCTGCACTTCGCCGGCTCCTACCTGCCCGGCTTCGGCTCGCTGACGATCGCGATCCTGCTGCTCGGCGGCATCCAGCTGATCGCGCTCGGTGTGATCGGCGAGTACGTGGGGCGCATCTACGACGAGGTCAAGCACCGGCCGCTTTACATCGTGCGCGACGAGCGCAACCGCCCCACCGGCGCCCACGGCACGCTCGCCCCGATCGCCCGCGCCGGGCTGCCCGCCCAGGTTTCGCGAGAGCACATCGTCGGCGGCTGAGTCGTGGCCCAACCCGCCGCGGGACCGATCCCGCAGGAGGAGCTTTGAGCATGGAGCACCGCGAGGAGCGCATCCGTCTCGAGACCGCCCGCCATCGCATCGAGGGCTCGATCACGCTCGCCCGCGATGGCTACCGCAGCCGTGTCTCCGACGTGCTCAACGCCTCCGAGCGCGACTTCCTGACGCTCACCGAGGTGACCGTCCAACCGCTCGACGGCGGCCCGCCCGAGGATCATCCCTTCCTCGCGGTCGCGCGCCGCCACATCGTGTTCGCCGTCAGCCCGGTCGAGGAGCCCGCGGAGTAGTCGTCTCCCTTCGGCCGACTCGAATCGCTGGATATGCTGGCGCATGCAGTTGTGTAATGGAGCATTTCGAGCCCGAAGGGACGACGGTGGAGACTGACCTGCTGGCGCGGGTATGCGCCGAAATCGAGCAGCGCATGACCGAGCTGCGCCCACTGCTGGACGAGCACGAGCGCCTGCTGGAGGCCGCCGACACGCTCGCCTCGATCGAGGCCGCACCGAGCGACGGCCCACCCACCGCCGCACCCGCACCCCGAGCGGCGACGCCGCGTCGCGGCGCCCGCCGGCCGCGCGGCTCGGCGGCCGGAGCGATCGAGCTGGCGTCCTCCGCCCCCGCGCCGGACACGCAGACGCCGGAGCCAGAGCCCACCACGTCGGCCCCACGCACGCCGCGCATTCTGGCCGGGATGCCCTCGCTCCGCACACAACCCGGGCTGAGCGCTCTGCCCTCGCTGTCCACAGCGCCGGCCAAGCCCGCGCCCATCGCGGCCGAGACGCCGCCGGCCGTCTTTTCCAAGCCGGCCATCGAGGAGCTCGAGCCGGAGCCAGAGCCAGAGCGCAAGCCGGCTTCACCGAGCGAGGTGCGGCAGGCGATCGTCGCCGCGCTGGAGCACGGCTCCCACACGATCGGCGAGCTGGTGATGGTCACCGCGATGAGCACCACTGAGATTCGCACCAACCTCAGCCAGCTCGCGCGGCAGCGCAAGGTCGTACGGGTCAAGCGCCAGGGCGACGGCAAGAGCGCCTTCGCGCTGCCTGCATCCTCCGCGCATACCTGACCAGCGCTCGGTGGCCACTGCCACGGGCCGCCCTATATTTGCCCGATGGCCGCGCCTTCCCCACTGGAGACGACGCTCCTGCCCGGGGCGAGGGCGCTGCTGGCGTTCCACGCCGGCGAGCTGCCACAGCGCGATGACCTGTGCGGGGCCTTCTGCGGAGCGCTGGCGCTGCAGGCGGCGGGCATCGAGCGGTTCGCGGAGGAATCCACGGGGCACAAGAACGAGCCGACGGGGGGCACAAACGAGCCGAAGATCCGCGCGGGCGAGCCGATCGACCAGGACACGGTGGCGTTGGCGGCCGGTAGCGTCGTCGCCACGCGGCAGAACCCCGCCAACCTGCCGCGTGGCGAAACGGGGAGGCGCGACTACCGGCTGGCGCTGCCGTTCGTCGACGATGCGGCCGTGTCGGGCACCACGGCAGCCGGCGTGGTGGGAGCGGTCGAGCGGCTCGGCGGGGGCGAGCTCGCGGCGATTCCCTACCTTGGCCCGTGGACAGCGGGCACGCTCGACGGCCTGTTCGAGCTGATCGCCGGGCTGGAGCGCCCGGTGGCGTTGATCGCCAATCTCGCCACCCGCCACCTGTGGGGCGGCCATGCGCGCCTCGATCAGCTGCTCGACCACCTGTACGAGGGCGAGCAGAGCGGGCCGCCACCCGACTGGGACGTGGGGCACTTCGTGTGCGTGTTCGGCCGCGTGCGGGGCCCGCGCGGCACCCTCTACGGCGTCGCCGACACCTACTCCTCGCTGGGCAACGGCGGCGTGCACATGCAGCCGGCCGAGCGGCTCGCCGCGGCGATCGAGCGGCGCGACCGAAGCGGGGGGACACCCGCCTCCAGCGAGCATCCACGTTTCAACCTGCCTGCTGGGGGCATGGTGGTGGTGCTCGCCACCGACGACGCCGCACGTGTGCGCGCGGGCGCACGCGGACTGGGGTTGCACGAGGGCATCTGGGACAACGGGACCGTGACAGCGGAGGTGGCGAGTTGAGCTCGACCGAGCTGGTGGCGCTGGTGTGTTGTGACCTCGGCGGGATCGTGCGCGGACGCTCGCTGCTGACGGCCGAGCTTGGGGAGACGCTGCGGACGGGCGTGGGGTGGGTGCCCGCCAACCACTCGCTCACCCCCCACGGCCCGCTCGCCGCGCGCACGCCGTTCGATTCGACCGGCGACCTGCGCCTGCTGCCCGACCCCGGCACGCACGTGCGCGTGGAGGCCGAGTCCACCGGGAGCGGGCGGGCCGGCGAGCCGGCGGGCGAGCCTCTCAATACCGGCGCCAATGCGCTGGAGCTGGTGCTGTGCGACATCGTGGAGACCGACGGGACGCCGTGGGAGTGCTGCCCGCGGCGCTTCCTGCGCGACGCGCTCGCGGAGCTCGAGCGTGAGCTCGGCGCGCGCGCGATCGCAAGCTTCGAGCACGAGTTCCAGCTCCTTGGCGGGGAGCGGGGGGCGGGGGCGGTCTCGGGAGAGCCGGCTGGGGCGTTTTCGCCGGCGCCGCCCGCGGCGCCCTTCTCGCTGGAGGCGCAGCGGCGCGCCGAACCGTTCGCGGCCGAGGCGATCGGCGCGCTGGTCGAGGCGGGTGCACAGCCGGAGCGGATCTTCGCCGAGTTCGCCCCCCACCAGTTTGAGATTCCCGTCGAAGCCACGCACGGGATGGGAGCCGCCGACCGCAGCGTGGTGCTCAAGGAGGTCGTGCGCGAGGTCGCCCGCCAGCGGGGCATGCGCGCCACCTTCACGCCGCTGCTGCACCCCGACGAGCCGGGCAACGGCGTGCACGTCCACCTGAATCTCCTCGACGCCGACGGCGCGCCGCTGCTCTACGACGCCACCCGCCCGGGCTGCCTGAGCGAGCTGGGGGGGCAGTTTGCGGCGGGGATCCTGCGCCACGCCGGGGCGCTCACCGCGCTGTGCGCCCCCAGCCCCGTCTCCGCCGCGCGTCTCACCCCCCACCGCTGGAGCGCGGGCGCGGTGTGCGTGGGGGAGCGCAACCGCGAAACGCTGTTGCGCATCCCGCCGCTGGTGGCGCTCGGCGCCGCCGATCTAGCTCCGCAGCTGCGCCTGGAGTACCGGGGCGCCGACGGCGCCGCCAACCCCCACCTCGCGCTCGGGGCGATCGTCCGCGCTGGGCTCGACGGGGTGCGCGCGGGCCTCGCGCCGCCGCCGATCCTCGACCGCGATCCGGCGCACCTCGACGCCACCGAAGCCGAGCGCTTCGGCGTCGGCGCACTACCGGCCTCGCTGGATGATGCGCTGCTGGCGCTGGCCGAGGATGATGTCGTGCGCGGGTGGCTGGGCGCGACGCTGTACGAGGCGTACGTCGGCATCAAGCAGTCGGAGCTGGACGCGGTCGCCGAACTCGACCTCGGCGAGGTGTGCAAGCGGTATGCCGCGATCTACTGAGCCCGATGCCTCCCTCGCGGCGCCCGGATCGGCTGCCACCGAGCTGCTGGCACAGCTGCTCGAAGGCATCGAGCGCGAGCTGCCACGCGCGGTGGAGCTGCGCCACCGGCTGCACGAACGGCCGGAGCTGGCGCACACGGAGGAGTGGACGGCGGACGCGGTCGCCGAGGAGTTGCCGGTGCAGTGCGCGACTGTCGCCGGCACCGGCCGCATCGCCACGGTGGGACCACACCGACCGGGCGACCGGGCGCCCATTGCGGTGCGCGCCGAGCTGGACGGTCTGCCGATCGAGGAGCGCACGGGTGCGCCTTTCAGCGCGAAGGGCGGCACGATGCACGCGTGCGGGCACGATGTGCACATGGCGGCGCTGGTGGCGCTGGCGCGCGCGGCGCACACGCTCAGCGAGGAGCTGCCGGCGCCGCTGCTGGTGGTGTTGCAGCCGAGCGAGGAGGCCTACCCCTCGGGCGCACAGGAGTTGGCGCACGGGATGCCGCCGGATATCGGGCGCGGCCCACTGGCCGAGCACTCGCCGGCGGCGATCGTCGCGGCGCACATACATCCCGAGCTGCACTGGGGCACGGTGGCGCTCGACGAGGCAGCGGTCAACGCCTCGTGCGACACGGTGAAGATCGTCGTCGAGGGAGAGCCGACGCACGGCGCCTACCCCCACCACGGGGCCGACCCGATCCTCGCGCTCGCGCAGATCGTGGTGACACTGCACGCGCAGGTGGGACGGCGCATCGACCCACTGCACGCGGCGACGCTCACCATCGGCGTGCTGGAGGGCGGGGGCGCGGAGAACGTGATCCCAGCGCAGGCGCGCGCCCGAGGGGCGCTGCGCGCGCACCGCCCGGAGGACCGGCAGGCGCTGCGCACGCTGGTCGAGGAGGTCGCAGCCGGGGTGGCGGCGGCGCACGGCTGCCGCGCTCGCGTGGAGCTGTCGGCGGGCGAGCCACCGCTCGTCAACGACCCGGCCATCGTCGCGCGAGCGCGGGAGCTGCTGACGGGCGCGGGCTTCGAACGCGCTCCGCAGTGGCGCTCATGCGGCTCGGACGACTTCGCCTTCTTCGCGGAGCTGGCGCCGATCGCGATGGCGTTCGTCGGCCTCGACGGCGCCCAGGGCTTCACGCGTCGCCCTCTGCATCACCCCGAGCTGCTGGTGCCCGACAGCGCGGTGGAAGCCGTGGCGCGAGCCCAGGCGCTCCTCTATGTGGCCGCGGCGTCGTTGGTGTAGCACGCGATTTTTTGGGGGGCGTCCGCGCAGGTGAATGCGGAGGCCATGCGCGTTGGGCGCGGGGCTTCCATGCCCCGCGACAAAGCGTTAAACCAACACGCGCCGCCTGAAGTTGCGCAATCCCAGACCGAGGAAGAACGCGCAGAAGGCGATCAGCACCGGGTAAACCACGTAGAGGGGCATGTGCGACGCTTCGGTGAGCCCGGCGCGCATCCCCTCGGCGACATAGATCAGGGGGTTGATCAGCACCAGGATCTGCAGCCAGTGAATCCCCGCGACTTCCACGGGGGCAAGCTTCGTCCACTGGTAGTAGGTGCCGCCGAGGAACGTCAGCGGCAGCACGACGAAGCCGAACATCAGCCCGATGTTGCGGGGCTCGAAGGTTGTGCCGAGCAGTAGGCCGAGCGAGGTCATCGCCACCGAGGCGAGCGGGATCAGCGTGAGCACGATCCACCAGTGCACCGACAGGTGGGCGTGCACGCCGGGGGCGTGGATGACCGCGGCGATCGGGAACACGATCACGGCCGCGAGGATCCCCTGGACGGCGCCGGAGAGCACCTTCGCGATCGCGACCAGCCAGATCGGGCAGGGCGCCTGCACGCGGTCCTCGATCTCGCGGGTGTAGCCGAACTCGGTGGACATCTGCAGCGCCACCGCCTGGATCCCCTGGAACATGATCGAGATCGCCACCACGCCGGGGACCAGCACGGTCGCGAAGTCCGACTCGGTGCTTGCGTTGGAGCCGTGGCCGCCGCCGATCCCTTGGCCGATCGTGGGGAACACGTACAGGAACACGAACACCAGCAGGAACGGCTGGATCAACACACGTGCGACGAATTCGGGGATGTTCTTGCGCAGCACCGTGAGGTCGCGCAGGATCAGCGCGCCGAGCGCGGTGCGGCTGGCATCGAACGTGGAGCGCGCGGGCGTGAGCACGATCGCGGCCGGGGTCGTAGGCCGCCTGCCGTCGGCGCTCGTGGTGGGGATGTTCGGCGCGGCGGTGGCAGTGTCGGGAGTCGTCATTCGCATCCTCCGGCGCGGGCGGCACATCCCGGATACCGCACAGGGACAGCGATGGTGGCGTCGGAAGCATTCATTCGCGTAGCTCCTTGCCGGTGAGGTTGATGAACACGGTTTCGAGCGACGGTTCGGCGACCGAGAGGTCGACGAGCTCGAAGCCGCCGCTCTCGGCGCCCGCCACGACCCGCGGCACGATCCGCTCGGAGCCCTTGACGTGCAGCTCGATGCCGCCGTCGATCACGCGCGTGCGGGTCACGCCCTCGATCTCCCGCTCGAGCGTGGCAGCCAGCGAGGCGCCGTCGCCGGGCGCCTTCACCGTCACGATCGTGTCGGCGCCCACCGACTGCTTGAGCCCCGCGGGCGTGTCGAGCGCGAGGATCTTGCCGTGGTCCATGATCGCCACGCGGTGGCAGAGATGGTCGGCCTCCTCCATGTAGTGCGTCAGCAGCATGATCGTCTGCCCGGCGGCGTTCAGCTCGCCGAGGATCTCCCACAGCGCGAGGCGGCTCTGCGGATCCAGGCCCGAGGTCGGCTCGTCCATGAACAGCACCGCCGGCCGGTGGAAGATCGCGCGCGCCACCATCAGCCGCTGGGCCATCCCGCCGGAGAGCGCGAACACCGACGCCTGCGCCCAGCGCGCGAGGTGGAACTGCTCGAGCAGCTCGTCGGCGATGCGCCGCGACTCCGCCGCGCCGATCCCGAAGAGACGCCCATGGAAGTACAGGTTCTCCCACACCGTGAGCTGCCGGTCGAGCGTGTTCTGCTGGGAGACCACGCCGATCAGCTGCTTGGCGAGCGCGGGGTGGGCGATCACATCGACGGCGCCCACCGCCGCCGTCCCCGCGGTGGGGATCACACGCGTGGTGAGCATCCCCGCGGTGGTCGTCTTGCCGGCGCCGTTGGGCCCCAGTAGACCAAAGATCTCCCCCCCGCGGATCTCCAGGTCCAGGCCATCGACGGCCGCGAAGTCGGCGTCGGCGTAGACCTTCGTCAGGCCGGCGGTGCGGATCACGGCAGAGTCGGCGGTGAGGGCGCTCACGCTCATCGTTCAACCCTACCCCCAACGGACGGAATGGGCTGCGCAACATTTGGCTGCGCAACATTTGCACACCGGTCGCGTCTTACAGGTCATGGATCGAACAGACGAACACGCGTTTCGTGCGCTCGTAGATGCCTACAGTCCCGAGCTGCTGCGCTATGCCCGCCGCCAGCTCGGCGGCCGCGCCGAGCTCGCCGAGGATGTGCTCCAAGACGCCTTCCTGAGCGCCTACCGCCACCTCGCGGCGGGCACCAGACCACAGAACACGAGAGCGTGGCTGTATGCGATCGTGCACAACGCGGCGATCAACGTTGCCCGTACCCCACCACCGGTGTTGCTGGAGGGCAACCACTCCGTCGCGGGCGGCCCAACGCCGTCGGAGGCGATCGAGCAGCGCGAGTGGCTCGAGTGGCTGATGGGAGCGATCGGAGCCCTGCCGGCCCGTCAGCGTGATGCCTTGGTCGGCCATGCCCTTGAAGGTCGCAGCTACCGCGAGCTCGCCAACCGCGAGCAGACCACCGTCTCGGCGATCAAGACCCTGATTCATCGCGCCCGCCGCGGCCTGGCGGAAGGCTCGCCACTGCACGCGCTCGCCGCCCCGTTCCTACTCATCTCACGACGCCTGACCGGGTTCACAGCCCACCGGGCGCTCGCCGGCAAGCTGTCCGCGAACGGGATCACCGGGATGCTCCTGGCCGCCCTTGGCACCGCGACGCTGACATCCGGCCTGCTCCTCGCCGGGCAGGCAGGCCATTCGGTCGCGATCGCTGCCTCACGCCACCAGACCGCAAGCGCGCACGCCAGCGTCCACCACCGGACCGGTGGGAGCGGGACTCGTGCGCCGCAGACCAAGCGCTCCCCGGCGGCCCGGCTGCACCATGAAGCACGGCTTGCCACGGTCGAGTGCGAAAACGGCCATCGCCTGAGCCGGCGGCTGCGAGTCGTCGCGCTGCAGTACGCCGCAGGTCACCTGACCACGATGCAGATGGAGTACACCGACTGCGAGCAGATTTTGCGGATGCGCGCAAGGCGGATCGCCGGCGCGCGGGACCACCGGCATGCGCCCGCCAGCCGTCGGGGAAAGCACCGGAGGCACG
>CAYNGQ010000469.1:0-7612 GCA_964396735.1 uncultured Solirubrobacteraceae bacterium
GTGGCGGGGGGAGCGGTGAGGTGGTCGGCGGGCTCGGACATAGCCTCAGCCGATGCTGCCGACCATCTCCAGCTGAATCAACCGGTTGAGCTCGACGGCGTACTCCATTGGCAGCTCCTTGGTCACCGGCTCGATGAAGCCGTTGACGATCATCGCCGCGGCCTCGTCCTCGGTGAAGCCGCGCGAGCCCATGTAGAAGAGCTGGTCGTCGGAGATCCGCCCAACGGTGGCCTCGTGGGCGACGGCGACGTTGGGGTTCTGGATCTGGATGTCCGGCCAGGTGTCCGAGCGGGAGATCCCGTCCATCATCAGCCCGTCGCACTGCACGCGCGCTTTGGATCCTGCCGAGTGGGGGCCCATGCGCACGAGGCCGCGGTAGCCCATGATGCCGCCGTCCTTGGAGATCGACTTGGCGAGGATGTTGGAGGTGGTGTTGGGCGCGAGGTGGACGACCTTCGCGCCGGTGTCCTTGTGCACGCCACCGGAGGCCACGCCGACGTTGAGGTGGTCGGCGCGGGCGCCCTCGCCCATCAGGTAGGAGCCGGGGTAGAGCATCACGTACTTGGCGCCCATCGAGCCGCCGACCCACTCGACGGTGCCGCCGGCGTCGACGACGGCACGCTTGGTGTTGAGGTTGTAGACGTCCTTGCTCCAGTTCTGCACCGTGGTGTATCGCGCCTTGGCGCCTTCGTGCACGAAGATCTCCACTACGGCGGAGTGCATCGAGTTGACCGAGTAGGTCTGCGCGGTGCAGCCCTCGATGTAGTTGACCTCCGAGCCCTCGTCGGCGACGATCAAAGTGTGCTCGAAGGTGCCCTCACCGGCGCCCTCCATGCGGAAGTAGGACTGCAGCGGCAGGTCGCACTTGACGCCCTTGGGGATGTAGCAGAAGGCCCCGCCCGACCACACGGCGCCGTGGAGCGCCGAGAACTTGTTGTCCTGGGCGGGGACGCACTTGTTCATGAAGTACTTCTGCACAAGCTCGGGGTACTCGGTGACGGCGGTGTCCATCGAGCAGAACAGGATGCCCTGCTTGGAGTACTCCTCCTTGAGCCCCTCGTACACCGGCTCCTGGCGCCACACCCCGACAACGCCGGCGAGATGCTCGCGCTCGGCCTGGGGGATGCCGAGGTCCTCGTAGGTCTGCTTCATCTCCGCGGGGACGTCGTCCCAGGAGTCATAGCGCCCGGCGGTGGGCGGCGAGTAGAGCACGAGGTCGTCGAGGTTGAGCCCCGACAGATCGATGCTCCAGGTGGGCATCGGCTTGCGTTCGAAGATCTCCAGTGCCTTGATCCGTTTCTCGGCCATCCAATCGGGCTCGCCCTTGATCTTCGAGAGCTCGCTGACGACCTCCCGCGAGATCCCCTGGCGCGCGCGCAACTGCCCCTGCTCGTCCTCGACGATCGGGGAGGGCTTGGCGATCCTGGCTGTGTCGATTGCGGCCATTTCAGTGCTCCTTCGCTTGAATCCCGTGCTCTGTGGTAGGGATTGTATCGGGCTTGGGGCGGATGCCCCGCCACGCGAGGGCGACTCGCTTGCGCTCCGTCCCGAGGACGTCGCCGAGCGCGAGGAGCGGACGACGTCCTCGCCGTGGTCGCCGGAGAGGAGGCTCTCGTCCTCGGGTGGCCCGGGATCGACCTCCTCGCTACGGTCGCCGGCAATGAGGCGCCTCTCCAGGTGGCCCGTTCGGCTCGACGCGCGCAGTTGGAAACAACCTGAGTCATGTGCGATGTCATTCGCGTACCGCAACGACACGTCTCAACGACGACTGGCCGTGCGCGTCGAGACCCGGATCTCTCAGCGGCGCCGGACGACAGATAATTCGAGCGGGTTGGGATGCCAGCCCAGGGGCGCCCCGGCCGATCCCACATAGGCGCTCCGCGCAGACAATAGAGATCGATCTATATATATAGAGGGAGAGTGACGAGATGCAGTCCAATAAATTGACCACCCTGCTGGTTGCGGCAATACCGCTGTTCGGCGCATTCTTCGCCGCCCCCGCGGAGGCGGCGGAAGGAGGGCCGGTTTGGCACGTTGCGAGATCGGGCGGCGAATCCGCCTCGAACCTGCTCGCGGGCGAAACACGCGCAGCGACGGCAACTGGCGCAACCACGTTCGCATTCAAGACGACGTCGGCGGAAATAAAGTGCAAAAAACTGGAAGGCACAGGCTTGATCGTGGGCGGGGTGCCCGGAACGGACGGCGAGAAGTTCACGTTCAAGGAATGTGCCGTGAGCGGCAAGACGGTGGCGGAATGCGGAGCGAAGGGACTCAAACCGCTGGCCGCGAGCAATGCCGGTGAATTCAGCGCCCCCGCATTGACCTCGCTCGCCTTCCCGGAATCCTCGACGAAAGCCGTGTTGGAGGCCCTGCTCCCCGAAGGGGAAGCGGGCAACCCAAATCTCTTCGTGGAATTCGAACTCTCGGGGACCAATTGCGGCGTTTTGAACAAAATCAAAGTCAAAATCACTGCCACGGGAACCGAATCTGAAGTGAAAACGATGAAACGGAAGTGCGGCGCGCTCGCGGAAGTGGGCAAGGGCAGCACTTCATTCGAATCGCTTGTCGCCGGAGAATCGACGCTCGCCGGTTTATTGCGCCTCCCCGAATCCCCTCTCACCAAAGCCGAACTGTGGGAAGTCTCTGGAAAAAGCTTCAAAAAAATTGAATGCAAAATGGAAGCTGGAACGCTCGGCAAAGCCGAAGAGACGGGCACCGCGAAGCTCGAAACGTCGCCGGCGGAAAACTTTGGGTGGGGGGAAGTCGTTCCGCCGACGCCGCCCACCACCGAACAGGTGAATTTCACGAAGAACCTCGCGGTGCTCGTGGATCATCGGGCGAACAGCACACCTGAAACCGCGATGGCCATCGAACAGTATGGCGAAGGCAACAACGTCGAGTGGCAGACGGGAGCCAACCAAAAAAATTGGCCGGTCGCTTACGTGCAGAATACCAAGATAAAGTTGCAGGAAGTCCGGTTCACGGTTGGGGCCGCCACGCGCGCCTTCTTGAATGAACGCATCGAACCAGGCAGTATGGTGAAGTTCGCGGGAGAACTGACGCTCGGCGCCAACAAACTGACGTTCGACAAGGAACTGACGGTCGCGGAAGTCACAGCTCAGCTGGTGGCCCACGCAGGTTATCTGGCCGCGAAAGAAATGGAATCGAACGTCGCGCTTCCGAAAGAAGTGCGTCTCTATGAAGGGGCAAAAATCGTTTGGAAGTGGACGGTCAAAGAAAAGGGCAACACATTCGAGCAGGAACTGGGCGCCAGCGAACACAACATCTACCTGACCTTCGCGAGTCCAGTCAAACAGAAGTATGATGGTCAAGAATATGAAGTTCCCTTTTATCTTACTGTGCTGGACAGTGACACTCAGGGGATCGAAAAAACAACGGCCGTCCAGCCTCCCGCTGAAGCGGGGGTCATCAACGGCATCTGGAGCGAATACGAAACCCGCAAACTGGGGATCCGGTGGTATAATGTGGCGACAGGCGTCATACACAGAGGGGGTCTTCTGCTGCAGTACTACGAAGAAATCGCTACTGGGAAAACACCCAAAGAAGTTAAAGAAGTCGGGTTCAGAAACTGCGAAATCGCTGGCGTACAGGGTCTGCTCGAAAACGGTAAGAGCCAGTGTCACGGGTGGTCCGAAATATTCTCGTTCGGACTTGCGGACGAGGGTGTGTCGTCAGTGACGCAGGAAGTTTTTCCAGAATTTGGCGGAGCGGGCGAATGCCCGGCAACCGTGGAATGCTGGTTCCTCGTTAAGAATTGGAAATTCAACGGCATGCCGGGGATGGGGACCTTCCCTTATGAAAACGCGCAGGTGGAAGACATCGCGGGCGTCGAAGGGCAGGGCGGAGTCAAAAATCCAACGTCTGTGTTCACCAGGCACTTCATAGTGGAAGCCAAAAAAGGGTCCACCAAGCTGTTCGATCCGTCGTATGGCAGCGAACCGGTGGAAGGGGCGAACCGCCTCAAAGAATACCAGGAAAAATACATCGAAGGATTCTGCAACCCGGGATTGGAAAAATGCCAGAAAGCGCCTGCGGCTCTGCAGCTCAAAACCAAAGAATACGAAACATACGAATGATGCCCTGCGTCACGGGTGGGGGCTCGTGGCCCTCGCCCGTGGCTGGGCATTGCGGGTGAGCGGGGCGGCGTCCGGTGTCGCGATCGCGGCGTGTGGCACTCAGACGGGCCAGTCGTGGCTGCCACCGACCGCGCCGCGCACGACCTTGAGGTTCAGCAACGCGCACTTGCGCCGCGTGGCCGAGACGGGGATGCCCAGCAGGTCGAGCATCCAGTCGGCGCCCAGCTTGCCCACCTCCTCCAGCTCCATCCCCTTCAGCTCCTCGGAGGCGATCGAGGCGGCCGCCTGGGAGATCGCGCAGCCGTGGCCGTCGAAGCGCAGATCCTCGATGCGACCGTCCTTGACACGGATCTGCACGCTGAGCTCATCCCCGCACAGCGGATTGTGCTCCTCGCCCTCCAGATCGTGCGGCTCCAGCGCGCCGAAGTTGCGCGGGCGCTTGTAGTGGTCGAGGATGTAGTCGCGGTAGAGGTCGTCCATCAGCGCGTCGTCGTTCCCTCTCCATCACTTGGAAGACCTCGCCGCATGCGGCGAGGTCCCAGGCCGCGCATGCGCGGCCTGGCCGGTGGGCGCATGCGCCCACCGGAACAGCGAAAGGGACATGAGCGGTGCGTGCACCCGCCGGAGCGGCGTATGAACCGGTCCCTCACAGCCCAAACACCTCGCGGCCGGCCAGCAGCGTGTCGAGCAGCGTGTCGATCTCCGCGGGGGTGTTGTAGATGCCCACGCTCGCCCTCGCGGTCGCCGCCACGTGCAGGCAGCGCATCAGCGGCTGCGCGCAGTGGTGGCCGGCGCGGATGCACACGCCGCCGCGGTTGGCGATCTCGGCGATGTCGTGGGGGTGCATCCCCTCGATCGTGAACGACGCGATGCCGCCCCGTTCCTCCGCGCGGGGGGGGCCGGCGACGCGCAGGCCGGGCACTTCCGCGAGGCGGGTGAGCAGGTGCGCGGTCAGCGCTTCCTCGTGCCCGCGCACGCGCTCCATCCCCAGCGCGCGCAGGTACTCCACTGCCACGCCCAGTCCCACCGCCTCGGCGATCGGCGGGGTGCCGGCCTCGAACTTGTACGGCAGCTCGTTCCACGTCGCGCCGTCGAGGTCCACCGAGGCGATCATGTCGCCGCCGGTGAGGAACGGCGGCATCTCCTCCAGCAGCTCGGCGCGGCCGTGCAGCACGCCGATTCCGGTCGGGCCCATCGCCTTGTGGCCGGTCCACGCGTAGAAGTCGGCGCCCACCGCGGCCACGTCCACCGGCATGTGCGGTACCGCCTGCGCGCCGTCGACCAGCGACACCGCGCCCGCGGCGCGGATGCGCGCGGTCATCTGCGCCACGGGGTTGATCGTCCCCAGCACGTTGGAGACGTGGGTGAATGCCACCAGCTTCACGTCGCCCCGTTCGAGCTCTCGGTCGAGCTGCGCGGGGTCGAGCTGGCCGGTCTCGTCCACCTCCAGGTAGCGCAGCCGCGCGCCGCGCTCTTTGCAGAGCTGCTGCCACGGCACGATGTTGGCGTGGTGCTCCATCTGGGTGATCACCACGGCGTCGCCCGGGTGGGTGGTGCTCGGGTGGGTGGGGCCCAAATCACTGCGGCCCCACGCGTAGGCGACGAGGTTGATCGCCTCGGTCACGTTCTTGGTGAAGATCGTGCTCTTCGCGTCCGCGCCCGTGAACGCGGCGACCCGCGCGCGCGCCTGCTCGTAGGCGGCGTCGGCCTCCTGCGCGAGCGCGTACACGCCGCGGTGCACGTTCGCGTTGTGCGCGCGCAGGTGCTCGGCGAGGGCGTCGATCACCACCTGCGGCTTCTGCGCGGTCGAGGCCGAGTCGAGGTACACCAGCGGGTTGCCGTCGAACCGGCGCGTCAGGATCGGGAAATCCCCGCGCACGTCCAGCTCGGCGACCCCGCCGGCGGGCGTGCTCGGTGAGAGCGCATCGATTGCCGTCCGCGCCGAGATGCTCACCTGCCGCTCGCCTCCCACAACGCCGGCCGACCTTCGATCGCGGTTCCCGCGTCCTTCATCGCGCTCACCTGCTCGCCGCGTAAGCCTCGATGTCCTCGCGCGCCGCCGCCAGCTTCGCGGCGATCTTCGTGCGCACCACCTCTTCCAGTGGCTCGTCATCCAGCTGGGAGATCAGCGGCTCGAAGAAGCCCTCGACGATCACCCTGACGGCGCTCGCGCGATCGAGGCCGCGGGTTTGCATGTAGAAGATCGCGTCCTCGTCCAGCTCGCCCACGGTGCCTCCGTGCGAGGCCGACACGTCGTCGGCGCTCACCAGCACCGAGGGGATCGCGTCGAGGCGCGCCTTGTGCGAGAGCATCATCGTGTGGATCTGCAGGTAGGTGTGGGTCTGCTGCGCGCCGGGGTCGATCTGGATCAGGCCCTCGAAGCTCGCGCGGCTCTCACCGGTGGCGGCCCCCCGCCAGTGCACGTCACCGCCGGAGGGACCGGTCTCGTGCAGGTCCACCGCGAACACGTCCAGCAGCTCCCGCTCCTGCGCGAAGAACACGCCGCGGAACGCCATGTCGCCGCCCGGCTCGCTCACCGCCAGCTCGAGGTGCTGGCGCACGAGGTGGCCGCCGAGCAGCGCGGGCAGCCAGTGGCAGTAGGCGTCCCTGCCGACGCCCACGAAGCGCGTGGAGGCGTCGAACACTTCGCCTGAGCCCCAATCCTGGAGTTGTGCGAGGCGGCAGCGTGCGCCGTCGTTCAGGTACAGCTCGAACGCCCCGGCGTGCAGTGCCTGGCCCTCGAAGTTGCCCGCAAGGTCGTACTCGTGCACGCGGAACTCCGCTCCGCGCTCGCCCACGACCAGCGTGCGCCCGTACTGCGCAGTGCCCGGCCCGTCGATCGCGTACACGATCTCGAACGGCCGCTCGACGGCGAGGCCGGCGGGGATGTGCAGGAAGGCGCCGCCCGTCCACAGCGCCGCGTTGGCGGCCTCCAGCTTGTGGCGGTCGTATGTCAGGCGCTTGGAGTACCACTGCGTGAACAGCTCCGTGTGCTCGCGCGCGGCCTCCTCCAGCGAGCAGAGGATCACCCCGCGACGCTTCAGCTCGGGGTCGAGCTCGACGCTCACCACGGTGCCGTCGCGCTGCACGATCCTGCCGGCGCGATCACGGTCGGGGAGGGTGTCGCGCACGATTGCGGGGAGGGGGCCGGCGGTTGTGTTGTTGTTCTTTGAAGCGACCCTACGCGCGCGCGCACGTAGGGTGTCGTCATCGTTGTATGTCGTGGAGGTGCCCTCGGGCGTGTGTGGGTTGTGGTGGCGAACCTGCAGCGCATCGAGGTTCAGCCCCTCGAAACTCGTAGTCCAGAAGCCCGAGCGCCGCCACACCGGCAGCTCCTGCGACTCGTACGCCTTCAGCGCCGCTTCGCGCAGCTGCTCCAGCGTCCGGCCATCCCCCGCTCCGGCCCCGTGCAATGCGTGGTAGAGCGTGGACTCGCGGTGGCGCCCCGGCTTGACCGCGACCTCAGACATGCGCGCCGAACTCCTGTCGGATCTGGTCATACCCCTCGCGCTCCA
>CAYNGQ010000470.1:0-6744 GCA_964396735.1 uncultured Solirubrobacteraceae bacterium
CGGCCCCCCGCGGGGCAACACCCCGACGCTCGAGCTGCTCGGCGAAGGCTCGACACCGGTGCCGGCGCAGGTGGTCATCACCGGCACCATCGTCTCCGCTCACGCTCCCTACGGCGAACAGCTCGTGATCCCGATCCCACCGGTCCCCTCACTGCCGTCGGTGTCGGAAACCTCGCTCGCCAACCTCACGCTCACGATCGGCACCGGCGGCCCGCACCCGGCACGCAGCGCCAACACGGTGGTGGTGCCCCGCTGCCCTGCCGGCGGGTGGCCGTTTGCCGCGACCTTCACCTATGCCGACGGCTCCTCCGACAGCACCGTCGCCAAGCAGCCCTGCCCGGTGGAGGCCAAGCGCCGCTCCACCAGAACCAAGTCGCATACGGCAAGCGGCAAGCGTCACCCCGCCGACACCAAGGCTCGCCGGGCGAGCGCCGCCACCGCCACCGGCGTTCGCGCAGCTGCTCCGCGAGCCAGAAGCGCGGCGACCGTCTCCCTGCACGAGACCGGCAACCTGCGCCTCACCGGCAAACACGGCTTTACGCTCAACGAGCAGGGCTCGGCCACGGGCACACTCAGCGGCACGATCCATGTGCGCCTGACGATCGTCTCCAGCAGCCACGTGCGGGCCGAAGTGAGCATCTCCCGCAACGGCGGCTCGATCTCGGGAGAGGCGACCGCGAACTATCACAAGAATGGCACCAGCGCCAGCTTCTCAGGCTCGATGTCGGTCAGCGGCGGCACCGGCAGCTACAGCCACGCGCACGGCTCGGGCCTCAGCTTCGACGGCACGATCCAGAACTCCAACGACGCGATCGCCGTGCACCTCAACGGCCCGATCTCCGATTGAGCGGATCGGTGGTTGGTGTGCCGCGCAAAGAACACACCGCACAGACCGCAAGCGCTCACGGGATTGCACCCTACGCACACGGGAGGAGCACCGATGCTGGAGCTGCGTGACCTCGTCAAGCACTACCCCGCGATCGGCGGCGAGCCCGTGCGCGCGGTGGACGGGGTGTCGCTGCGTGTGGAGCCCGGCGAGATGGTGGCGCTGTACGGGCCGAGCGGGTCGGGCAAGACGACGCTGCTGCTGATGATCGCCACGCTGCTGGCGCCCACCTCGGGCACGGTGCTGATCGGCGGGCGCGACATCTCCTCGCTGAGCGAGCGCGAGGCGTCGCGCTTCCGGCTCACCGAACTGGGCTTCATCCGCCAGAACTTCGACCTGCTGCCGGGCGTCAGCGCGATCGACAACGCGGTGCTGAAGCTGCTGAAGACCCACCGCTGGAGCGCCGCGCAGCGCGAGGTCGCGCCGCTGCTGGAACGGTTGGGGCTGGGCGAGCGGCTGCGCCACCGCGCCGAGACGCTCTCGATGGGCGAGCGCCAGCGAGTGATGATCGCGCGGGCGCTCTCGACCGAGCCCAGCCTGCTGCTCGCCGACGAGCCCACCGGCAGCCTCGACACCCAGCGCGGGCGCGAAGTGCTGGAGCTGCTGCGAGGGCTCTGCCACGAGCGGGGCGTGGCGGTCGTGCTCGTCAGCCACGACCCGATGGCCGCCGAGTACGCCGACCGCGCGCTCGCGCTGCGCGACGGGCGGCTGTCCGACTACGAGGCCAAGCAAGCCGGGCCGCCCGTGTCCACCTGGGCAAACGGAAAGGTCGTCGCATGGATTGACGCGCGAGTGGATGGGAGCGTGGGTCCGGGCGGAAGCGTCGGCGAGTGGGTGGGTGGGCCTGCGGGCGAACCTCCGATCCCCGACGACGCGGCGTAGCCGTGAAACCGGCCAACGTCCTGCGCCTCTACCGCGTCCGCCTGCGGGCGCGCCTGGCGCAGGAGTGCCTGGCGGTGCTCGGGATCGCCGCCGGCGTGGCGCTGCTGTTCGCCTCGCAGGTGTCGAGCTCCTCCCTGCAGAGCTCGGTGGGAGATCTCACGCACGGGATCGCCGGCGACGCGACGCTGCAGCTGCTGGCGCGCTCGCCGCAGGGCTTCCCGCAGAGCACGCTCGCGCGGGTGCGCGCGATCCCCGGCGTGCGCACCGCGGCGCCGCTGCTGGAAGCCGACGCCAGCGCGTCGGGTCCCAAGGGCAGCCAGTCGGTGGAGCTGGTGGGCGCCGACTCCAGCCTCGCCAAGCTCGGCGGCACGCTGGTGCGCCACGCCGAACTGACGCCCTTCGGCGGGGTCGGCGCGATCGTGCTGCCCGCGCCGCTCGCGCGCGCGATCGGCGTGACGCGGTTCGGCCAGGAAGCCACCTTCCAGCTTGCCGGGCGCACCGCCACGGCGCCGCTGTACGAGCAGTTGCGAGCCCACCAGATCGGCGCGCTCGTCGGCACCCCGGTCGCGCTGGCGCCGCTCGCCTTCGCCCAGGAGCTCGCCGGCGTCGGCGCGCGCGTGAGCCGCATTCTCGTGCGGCCCTCGCCCGGCGCGGAAGCGCAGGTGCGCGCGGCGCTGCGGCGGATCGCCGCGGGCAGGCTGAACGTCGAGCCGATCGGCTACGACGAGACGCTGTTCGCGAAGGCCGCCGCGGCAAGCAACCAGTCCACGGCGCTGTTCGCGGCGATCAGCGCGCTGGTGGGGTTCCTGTTCGCGTTCAACGCGATGCTGCTGACGGTGCCGCAGCGGCGCCGCCTGATCGCCGACCTGCGCCGCGCCGGCTACACCCCGCGTACGGTGATCGCGGTGCTGATGCTCGACGCGCTGGTGCTGGGGGTGGTTGCGTGCGTGCTCGGTCTGGCGCTCGGCGACGAGCTCTCGATCCACCTGTTCCACGCCAACCCCGCCTTCCTCTCGCTCGCGTTTGCGCTCGGCAGCGCGCGCGCGGTGAGCTGGCAGAGCGTTGCGCTCGCCGTCGGCGGTGGAATGGCGGCGGCGATCGTGGCGGTGATGAGCCCGCTGCGCGACATCCTCTCACGGGATCCACTGGCGGCGATCGCCGGTCCCCGTCACAAAACCACCGCACCCGGCGATCTTCCCCGCAAAGCCGGCCTCCACGACTCACCTCCCGCCAAGGCCACCGCACTGGGCCGCCTCGGCAGCGCCCTCGACCCCACGCGCGCCGGCTTCGAGCGGACTGGGCTGCTTCCCCTCGCCGGCCTGGCGTGCCTCGCCGGCGCCACCGCGATCCTGTTGGCCGCGCCCGACGCGGCGCTGCCGGGGATGGTGCTGCTGTTCGGGGCGCTGCTGCTGGAGCTGCCGCTCGCGCTCAACGCCACGCTCGCACTGGTGAAGCGCCTGGCGAGCAGGATCACCAGCCCCGTGGCGCACGTCGCGACGATGGAGCTGCGCGCGGCTCGCGCGCGGGCAATGGCGATCGCGGCGACCGGCGCCGTCGCGGTGTTCGGCAGCGTCGCGATCCAGGGCGCGCACGGCGACCTGCTGGCGGGCCTCGAAGGGGCGGCGCGCGACATGAACGCCTTCACCGACGTGTGGGTGGCGCCGGCCGGCTCCTACAACCTGCTGCAGACCGCGCCGTTTCACCCAACGCTGCAAGGACGCCTGCAGCGCTTGCCGGGCGTGCGCGCGGTGGGCCTCTACCGCAGCGGGCTGCTCGACTACGGCGAGCGCCGCGTGTTGGTGATCGCCCCGCCGCGCACGGCCGCGCCGATGGTGCCCGCCGATCAGATAGTGCAGGGCGACCCGCAGCAGGCGGCCACACGTGTGCGCGCCGGCGGCTGGGTGGTGCTGTCGCGCGCGCTCGCCGAAGAACACCACCTGCGCATCGGCGAGGCGTTCACGCTGCCCAGCCCCGATCCGCGGACGTTCCGCATCGCGGCGCTCTCGACCAACCTCAGTTGGGAGCCGGGCGCGATCGTGATGAGCGCCTCCGACTACGCCCGCGCGTGGGGTAGCAACGACGCGACCGCCTACGCGATCACGCTCACCCCGGGCATCTCGCCCAGCCAGGGCGCCCGCGAGATCGAACGGGCGCTGGCGGGAGGCGGACGGGCGCTGGCGAGGGACGAACGGGATGGTGGGCAAGCGGGTGCGCGAGGTGGTGGTGGCGGGGATGGACTGGGCCCAAATCAATCTGGGATGGCGGTGGAGACGGCCGCACAGCACGCCGCCAAGCAGAGCGCGCTCAGCCGCGAGGCGCTCGCCCGCCTCACCCAGATCGCGGCGCTGATCCCGCTCGCCGCGGTGCTGGCGATGGCGGCGGCGATGGGTGCGCTGGTGTGGCAGCGCCGCCCACGCCTGGCGAAGCTGAAGCTGGAGGGGCTGGCGCGCGCCGAACTGTGGCGCACGATCCTGCTGGAGAGCCTGCTGCTGGTCGGAGTGGGCTGCCTCACTGGAGCAGTCTTCGGCCTCTACGGCCAGCAGCTCGCCGACCGCGCGCTCGCCGACGCGATCAACTTCCCCGTGGTGCACTCGGTTACGGCCCTGACAGGCCTCGAGAGTGTCGCGCTGGTAGCGCCACAGCGCTTGCGATCCTGGCGCTCCCGGGCTACATCGCCGCCTGCGTGCCGGCGGCGATGGCGCTGCAGGACTGATGCGCGTCCCGATCGCGACGCGTGACCCCGTGCTCGCAGCGTACGGCGCGTGGGAGATCACGAACCGTCCGTCGCGGGGCATGGATGCCCCGCGCCCCACACGCATGGGTTGCCATTGCGCCGCGCGGATGCTCTCCACCCTCCCCCAACCGAACCTGCGCATCCCTCGGTACGTTCACCAACTGTTCACAAGCTGATTCCCGGCTCGTTACAAAAACCCGCAATTTGCGGCCGAATCTTGTTGGTATGGATGCATCGACCATCGAGGGGCAGGCAGGGGTACGGTCGAGGCGCATCGATGACCGGGTGAGCCGCGTCGATCTGCATTGTCACTCCTCGGCCTCCGAGGTCTCGCGGCTGGGGGTTCAGCGCGCGATGGGGCTGCCCGAGTGCGCCACGCCGCCGGAGGAGGTCTACGCGCTGGCGAAGCGACGCGGGATGGACTTCGTGACGATCACCGACCACGACACGATCGATGGGGTGCTGGCGATCGCCGATCGACCCGACGTGTTCGTCTCCGAGGAGCTCACCGCCCACTTCCGCGGCGAGCGCCAGGCGGTGCACGTGCTCTGCTACGGGATCACACCCGAGGATCACGAGTGGCTGCAGCGCCACAACCATGACGTGGAGGCATGCGCCGAATACATGCACGAGCGCAAGATCGTGTGCGCGCTGGCGCACCCCTACTACACGGTCGCCGCCCCGCTCTTACCCCGCCACCGCCGCCGTCTGGTGGAGCTGTTCGCGATCTGGGAGGTGCGCAACGGCGCACGTGCGCGCGAGCTCAACCGCCCCGCGGCGATCTACATCGCCACGCACGACGGAATCGGGATCGGCGGCAGCGATGACCACGCGGGGGTGGACATCGGCCGGACGTTCACCGAGACGCCGCCCGCCGAGTCGCCCGCCGAGCTGCTTGCCCATCTGCGCGCCGGGCGGACGCATCCGCGCGGCGAGCAGGGCAGCGCCGCCAAGTGGGCGCACGCCGCGATCGCGCTCGCTGCCCGCTCGTTGGGAGCCGACGGGGATGCGCCCGAGATAGAACAGAACCCCACCCACCCCGACCCTCGCATGGTGATGCGTATGGCGGAGCGCCTGTTGCGCGAGGGCGACGCCCGCCACGGAGCGACCGGCAGTGACCTCACACCGGACGATGCGCGCCAGCTGCTGCGCGCCTGGCTGGCCGCGGTCGAGTTGCCCGAAAGCGAACTGCTCGCGCACATGCAGGCGGAGGGCTTCACCCACTCCGACCTGCACCGCCGCGCCTGCCGCGCGCACGAGCGCAAGCTGGGCAGCGCCGTGGAATCGGTTGCGCACGCGATTGAAGCGGGCGGCAGCGTCGATCTCTCGGCCGCCGCCACCGCGGTGTTCCAAGGCTGCATCGCGGCGATCCCCTACGCGCCTGCGGCCGCCTTCCTCGGGGCGGAGAAGGCGAAGCTCGACTCGCGCGAGGGCGAGACCCCGCGGGTGGCGGTGATGGCGGATGGGATCGCCTCCACGCACGGGGTGTCGCGCACGATCGAGGAGATCCGCGCTCGCGGCGTGCGGGGCTTTGAGATCGAGGTGATCGGTACCGACCCGGGCGTCGACCGGCGACTGTCGGCGGTGGCAGAGCTCGACGTGCCGCTCTACCCGGGCTTGCGGATCGGCGTGCCCGGACTGCCCGCCGCGGTGGAGACCCTCGCCGAGGGCGCGTTCGACGCGATCCATGTCTGCTCGCCCGGGCCCATCGGGATCGCCGGCGCGCTCGTGGCGCGCGGGCTGGGAATGCCGCTGATCGGCAGCTACCACACCGAGCTCACCGCCTACGCCGCGCTGCGCTCGGGCGACCCCCACCTCGCGCAGGCGATGGACCTCGCCGTGCGCACGCTGTATGGGGCGTGCGACCTGGTGCTCTCCCCCTCCCCCTCCTCCGATGAGACGCTCAGGCAGCTTGGGATCCCCGCCTCACGGATCGCCCGCTGGGATCGCGGGGTGGACTGCTCGCGCTTCGATCCCTCCTTACGCGGCGAGCACCCACTGCCGGGGGAGCTCAACGTCCTCTACAGCGGACGCATCACGCGCGAGAAGGGCGCCGACCTGCTCGCCGATGCCTTCCTCGACGCGCACGAGCGCGACTCGCGGCTGCACCTCGTGCTGGCCGGCGGCGGCCCCGAGGAAGGCCGTCTGCGCGAGCGCCTCGGCGAACGCGCCACCTTCCTCGGCTGGCAGGAGGGCACGGAGCTGGCAAAGGTGTATGCGAGCGCGGACATCTTCCTGTTCC
>CAYNGQ010000471.1:0-2325 GCA_964396735.1 uncultured Solirubrobacteraceae bacterium
CGAGCGCGCTGATCACCGCGAACAGCGCGGTGGACTGGTTGGTGGCGGCCGCCGCTTTGGTGAACAGCGTTTCGTCGTAGTTGGCGGGCTCCACGTTCAGCCGCCCCCCCGCCAGCCGTTCCAGGCCCGCGCGCACGCTCGCTTCGGCGCCCGGCTCGGGCTCGACCAGCACGCGGCTGACACGGCCCTGCAGCCCGGCCATTTCCTGGGCGAATTCGAGCGTGGTCACCGCGATCGGGCTGGAGACCAGCGCCCCGATCTGGCTGGAGTGCAGCAGCGAGTACAGCGGCGCCTGTTCGACGTGTCCGTCCACCTTGACGGTCGCTTCCTTGCCGAACTTCACGATCCCGATCTTGTGGCCCAGCGGCGCCGGCAGCACGAGCGCCCCGAAGCCGCCAAACCCTTCCACCTTGGTCTTGCGCACGAGCGCCCCACCGAGCCTTGCGAGGCTCGAGTCGGCGCCCACCAGCTCCACCGATTCGCTGCCCTTCGGGCCGGAGAGCTCGGCGTTGGCTTCCAGCAGCGGCGCCGCCACGCGCACCCCGGGGAGGTGGCGCACCTTCGCGACCATGCCCGCTTCGAAGCCCTGCGCGTCGCGCGCGAGCAACTGCAGCGAGGCGTTTCCGACGATCCCTTTGGAGAGCTGCGCCACCGAGCTCGACAGGCTGGAGCTGGCCACCTGCGAGGCGAACAGCAGCGCCACACCCGCGGCGATCCCGACGATCGCGAACAGCTCCTGCAACAGGCGCGCCCGCAGGCGCACGCGGTAGAGGTGCAGAACGTTGAGTGGCTTCACGTCGGCGTTGCGCCCCTACTGCGCGGCCACCCGCGCGGCCCACTGCTCGGGCTCGTACTCGCCCAGCTTGCCGTCGCGCAGCGCATACACGCGGTCGGCATACGCCGCCGCCTGCGGGTCGTGACTGACCAGCACGATCGCCACCTCATGTTCGCGGCACAGTTCGGTCAGCAGCTCCAGCACTTCGCGCCCGCGCTGCGTGTCGAGGCTGCCGGTCGGCTCGTCGGCCAGCAACAGGCGCGGTTTGGTCGAGAGCGCACGCGCGATCATCACCCGTTGGCGCTCGCCCATCGAGAGCGTCTCCGCGCGGTGGTCGAGGCGCTCGCCGAGGCCGAGGCGCTCCAGCAGCGGCGAGATCTGGCGGTGGGCCTCACGCCAGCGCAGGCTCTTCAACAGCTTCAGCACAGCGTTGTCGATCGCGGTCACGCCGGGCAGCAGATCGAAGTTCTGGCGGATGAAGCCCAGTTCGGAGAGGCGGAAGTGCGAGGCCTCCTTCTCGCTCAGCGAGGAGACGTCGCGGCCGCCGATCAGCACCGCGCCACTGGTGGGCTGCAGCAGCGTGGCTACCATCAGCAGCAGCGTCGTCTTGCCCGAGCCGCTCGGCCCATACAGCGCCACCATCTCGCCCGGCTGCACTTCCAGCGAGACGCCGTCGACGGCGCGCACCGGCTCGCCGCCGACCTGGGGGTAGTGCTTTACGAGATCACGCAGCTCAAGCACCAGGGCCTCCTCTCATGTCGCTGGCCCGCCAAGGCTCGCGCCGGTTGGCAATCCAAAGCGCGACCCCACGGCTCCCATGGAGCCCATGTTTGACCCGATCGGACACTGATCTACTTTAGGCCACGCGGATCGTGGCCGAGGGGGGTGGGCGTGGTGGCGATTGCCGAGGCGGCGGGCAGCATCTCCCCCGCCGGCGGGGGCATCACTACCTCCGCCCCACCGCCGCGCCGCGCCGGGGCCCCTGGCGCGCTCGGCGCCAGGCGCCGCAGCGCAAGGCGCGAATGGAACACCGTCATCGCCAGGCGCGCCGGCTCTCCGAGCGCCTGCAACACCGCGTCGGCGACCGGCGCCGCCTCGGGCGCGCGCGCCTCGGGCGTGCACAGGTAGAAGCTGGCCATCGCCGCCAGCACCAGCGTGTGGCGGCGGCCGGGGAGCGCCTGCGCCGCCTGGCTGGAGCGCTCCGCCAGCATGCCCATGCGCGTGGCCGCGTCGCACGGGGAGGCGTAGCAGCCGACGAGGCTGCGCTGGCCGGTCGCGTAATCCTCGGCGGCGTCGATCAGGTTGTCCAGCAGCGAGTGCAGCGACCCGATCCAGGGGAAGTAGGCAGCCTCGATCGCCGCGATCTGCTCAGGGTCCACACGCGGCTCGGCGGCCGCCGCGATCAGCGCATAGATGCCAAGCGAGCTGCCCCCGGCGGCGGCGGTCTCCCACCAGCGCATGCCGGTGCCCTTCGGGGTGTGCGCTCGCGCCCACCGTTCCAGCGCCAGGTAGTCGCCCTGCACCTCGCCGGTGTTGCAGCTCTGGAAGGC
>CAYNGQ010000472.1:0-8695 GCA_964396735.1 uncultured Solirubrobacteraceae bacterium
AGCGGCGCGAGCACGTACAGGATCGTCCGCACGATGTCCTGCCAGAAGTTGCCGAGGCTCTTGCCCGTGCGCCCGATGATCCCGCGCACCAGCGCCACCGCGACGACGATTCCCACGCCGGCCGACAGCCAGTTCTGGACGGTGAGCCCCGCCATCTGGGTGAAGTAGCTCATCGTCGTCTCGCCGCTGTAGTACTGCCAGTTGGTGTTGGTCATGAACGACGAGGCGACGTTGAAGCTCACGTTCCACGACGGCGAGTGGTAGCCGAGCGGGTTGAGCGCGTGGGGCACCCAGAAGGCGTCCTGCGTGCGCAGGATCAGGTACAGCAGCAGCCACCCCGCGAGCGAAAAGACGATCAGGCTTTTCGCGTACGCCTTCCAATCCTGCTCGAGCTTCGGATTGACCCGCAGAACCCGGTAGAGGATCCGCTCCGGCCACGCGAACAGCGGCGTCAGGAAGACCCGCTGACCTGTATACACCCTCGCCAGGTAGCTGCCCAGCGGCAGCGCGAGCACCGTCAGGATGATCGCGAACAGCGCGATCGTCAGCCAACCGTAGAAGGTCATGCCACCGTCTGAGATGGCCGTGAGTCGAGCGAGACAAGGACGCAGGGAGCGTGGCGTACGGTGGTACGCGAGCGACCGAGGACGCAGTATCGCGAAGTGCTCACGGCCATCTCAGAGATTCTCTCCGCGGATCAATGCGTAAAAGAGGTAGGCGATGATCAGCACCGAGACGACCAGGCCGAAGAAGTCCGCGCCGCTCATGTGCGCGATGAATGCGCCCAACGGAGGCATGCTCATATCCGGTCGATCCCCTCGATTATCGCGAGCAGGATCGCGAACATCGCAATCCCGATCACCACCGCCACCACGTCCATACGTGCACTATTCTCGCTGCGCCATCACGGGGGTGTGACGATTTCGCTCGCGCGTATAACGATTTCGTTACGGAGCCGCCACCAGCGGCGCGGGACGGCCGTGCGCCCGGTAGGCAGCGTTCAGCGCGGCAGCGGTCCGTGCGTAAGATTGCGCCGGACGGCGACCACTGAACGTCACCGTGAGCGAGCCCGAGTCGCCGTGCAGCGCGATCGCCCCGCCGCTCACCGGCCCACTCGCGGTGCGCGCGTCCCGCGCCCACGGCGGCAGCGTCCAGCTCAGCGGGGCGCCGGCAGCCAGTGTGTCCTGCCAGGTGAGGGTCTCCCCGCGCCGCGTGGAGCGCTCGACGAAGGAGATCACCCCGTGGTCGGTGGGCGCCGCGGTCACGGTTATGCGCTGCCCCGGCCCCAACCACGCGGGGCTCGCGCCGGCGAGCAGCTGCACGCCCCCGGCGGGCGTGTCCGCCACCAGCATGTTGCGCAGCAGCGCCACGTATTCGGCCGCGAAGGTGCCGTGCGGGGCGAGGTTGGTTCCTGACAGCCGCTTGCCGTAGGGCGCGACACCCGTCTCCCAGCCCTCGTCGGTCGCGGTCGTATGCGTGAGCTCGGCATACAGCCCGGCGACGGCGTCCGCGGGATCGCCAGCCTCGAGCTCAGTCTGGAAGATCCGGAAGCCCAGGTAATCGTGCAGCTCGCTGCCGTTCAGGTAGGTGGGCAGGCCCTCGGCCATATGTGCGCGAGCCCACCGCAGCGTGGCGGTGACGGCGGGGGAGCGGGGGTCGAGCACCGGCATGGGGTACGCCGCCCAGTAGTTGCCCCAGTCCTGCCCGCCCTTCGCGTCGAGCACCGGGGGGATGTGCCCTTCGCGGGCGACGGCCGTGGCGATCGCGCGGTCGAGCGCGGCCTCGAAGCGCTGGTCGATTGCTGTCCAGGCGGCGGCGTCGGCGCTCTGCCCGGCCAGCGTCGCGGCGGCGATCGCCGAGCGCAGGCCCGTGGCCGCCCATAGGTCGTCGCCCGTGATGTGACCGTACGCCAGCTCGTTGTCGTGAGGGTTGCTCGCCGGCAGCAGCCCCAGCGGATCGGCCGCCGTGAGCCGCGACAACCAGCCGATCGCGGCCCCCATCCGCCCGAGCTGCGCGGCCGCGTACCCCGGTTCTCCCGCCAGCTCGGCGTGCTGGGCGAGCGCCCACAGCGCCTCTCCCCACTCGTCGTACTGCCCGGGTTGGCTGATGAACAGGCCGTCGGCCAGCTGGAAGGCGTCGATGAACGCAAGGTTCTGCGCCGCCGCCGCGTGCAGCCCAGCGAGGTCGAGTGCCTGCGTCTCGATCGCCGCGTCGCGGATCCAGAAGGCGCGGTACTGCAGCCGGTTGGGCATCTGCTCCCAGCCAGCGGCGGTCTGAACGCGAGATTCGAGCATCTGCACGAGCGCCGCCTCGTACGTGGCGTTCACCTTCGCCTCGGGCACGGCGATCCGCATCATCCCCGCCTCCTGCCCGGCCCAGAGCGAGCGCAGGGCCGCACGGGCCGCACCGAGCGACGTCGCATCGAGCGAGCGGACGGCGGCGGCGGCGCCGGCTGGCGACGGTTCGAGCGGGAGCCGCCAGGTGAAGCTGGCGCTGCGGTGGGGCTCGAGGCGGACGCCAAAGACGCGCCCGTCGTGGACGATCGGCGCGTTCGGCCCCGGAGTCACAAACGGCCGGCCAGAAGCGCTCGGGCCGCGCGCCAGCAGCATCTCCACCCGGGCCCACTGGGGTTGCGCCGAGCCGTTCACCGCGCGCACCGTCTCGTACGCCACCGGCCTGCCCGCCACCGGGACGGCGAACAGCGTCACCGTGTAGCGCACCGGCCCGTCGGCGAGCGCGCTCGACAGCAGCGGCATCCCCGGGTCGGGCAGCGTACGTGTCGGCTGGTCCCATGCTCGGAGGCGACTGCCGAAGCGCAGCTCATACTCGGCCCACCCGGTGTACAGGTCGCCCTCGGGTGTGACCTCGGCGCCAGCCGCCAGCCCCGGCACGGCGAGCTGCTCGGTCGGGGCCGCGAGGTAGCCGGTGGTTGGCGCGGCGCCAGCGCCAACCGCGGTTACACCCGCGAGCGCAACCACTGCCACTCCCGCAGCGAAGCTGCTCATCCGGAAAACCGGTACCCCACGCCCGGGTCGGTGAGGATGTAACGGGGGCGCTCGCCCGGCGGCTCGATCTTGCCTCTCAGCCGCGCGATGTGGGTGCGCAGCGCCTGCATGTCGTCGACGTATCCCGGCCCCCACACCTCCGCCAGCAGCGCCTTGTGAGTCATCAGCCGGCCGCGGTTCTGCGCCAGCACGCGCAGCAGCTCGAACTCGATCGGGGTGAGGTGCACCGGCTCGCCGTCGCGTCTCACCGCGTGCGCGGCGAGGTCGATCTCGAGGCCCTCCGCAGCGATCGTCGGCTGCTCCTCGCCGGCGCCCTCGCTGCGGCGTAGTGCCGCGCGCAGGCGTGCGACCAGCTCGCGCGTGCCGAACGGCTTGGTGATGTAGTCGTCGGCCCCCGCCTCCAGCGCGCGCACCTTCTGCTCCTCCTCGCCCACCGCCGAGAGCACGAGGATCGGCATCTCGCTCCACTCGCGCAGGCTGCGCGTCACTTCGACGCCGTCGCCGCCGGGCAGCACGAGGTCGATGATCGCCGCGCGCGGGGCCTTCACCGCCGCGAGGTCCAGCGCCTCCGGGGCGCTCTGCGCGGCGATCACCTCGAAGCCGGCCTCGCGCAGCACCACGCGCAGGGCCCGCAGGATCTGCAACTCGTCGTCGACCACCAGCACCCGCGGCTTCGCCGCCGATGCCTCGACCGAAGAAGAGGGGCCCAGCCGAAGCGGGGAGACACTCGCCTTCGGCTCGCATCCCCCGTTCGGCCAGCCTGCCTCAGGCCGGCTGCGCCACCCTCTAGTTGCCATCCGCCCCTGAAACCCGCGCCGGCACGGCCGCGGCCGCCTCCGCGCCACCCCGCTCCAGCGGCAGTTCGAACACGAACGTCGCCCCCTGCCCCGGCAGCGACTCGACGTGCAGCGAGCCCCCGTTGGCTTCGACGAAGCCGCGCGCGATCGCCAGCCCGAGGCCCGAGCCGCGGCGCCCGCCGCGCGCCGTGCCGGCGGAGTAGAACGGCTCGAACACGCGCTCCAGCTGCGCCGGCGGGATCCCCGGGCCGCGATCGACCACGCGCACGATCAGGCGGTCCCCCTCGCCCGCGAGCGTCCGCACGACCCGCGCCCGCACCGACACGGGGTGGCCCCCCGAGTGCCGCCGCGCGTTCTCGAGCACGTTCACGAACGCCCGCTCCAGCTGCGTGGAGTCGGCGCGCACCAGCGGCAGATCGCGGTCGATCGTGACGTGGAACTCCTCGGGCGGGGCCTGGGAGGAGGACGTTGCGTGGTTGGTGGACGGGGGCGGCGCGATGTCCTCCAGCGCCATCCCGAGGATCTCCTCTACCGACAGCCACTCCCGCCGTGGCTCCGCCGCGCCCGCCTCCAGCTTGGAGAGGTCCAGCAGGTTGTCCACCAGGCGCGACAGCCTGCGCGTCTCCGCCAGGATCGCGCTCGCCAGCTCCTCGCGCTCGGGCGCGGAGACGCCGGGCAGCGCGATCGCCTCCGCCGCCGTCGAGATCGCCGTCAGCGGGCTGCGCAGGTCGTGCGACACGGCCCGCAGCAGCGCCGTCTTGACCACGTCCGCCTGGCGCAGCGCCGCCGTCTCCACCACCCCGCCCTGCAGCGTTTCGCGCTCCAACGCGGCGCTCAGCAGCGCCTCCAGCGCCGGCACCACCCGCTCCTGCAGGCGGTAGAGGCTGCGCTCGGAGCTGTCGGCCCCCACCACCACGGTGCCCAGGCGGCGGTCGCCCTCGCGCAACGGGAACGCCACGCTGCGCGCGTCCGGCTCGACCGCCTCCATCACGATCGCCGCCGACTGCAGCTCCAGCGCCTGCGCCATCCGCGCCGCCGCCGTCGGCAGCACCTGCGCGAGGCTCTCCCCCTTCAGCAGCAGCCGCGCCATCTCCAGCACCAGGCTGGCCTCGCGGCGACGCTCCAGCGCCTCCTGGCGCGAACGCGAGTTGGGGACGGGGACGATGCCGAGCTTGCGCGACATTACGGTCTCAGCGTAGATGAAAGGCCGGGCGTGGGTAAAGCATGGATCCGTTGTCCGTCCGTCCTGCCGGCAGCGCCCGGGCACTCCATTTCATTGGATGAACCACAGGCACGGGTACGGCGTGGAGCCTTCGTCCGTCCGTCCAACCTGCCATTCCTCATACTTTGACCCGCTACCGTCGATCACTGCGAGGTGGACCCGATCGAGGTGCAGCGTTCAGGGATGCTCAAAACGCACATTCGCTCAGCCATGTTGGCGACAGCCGCAGTGCTGCTCGCGCTCGCGCTGCCCACCACCGCGGCGGGCTCGGTGGCGCCGCTGCCCGCCTCCGCCTACCTGACCCGCCCGGCCTGTCCCGCGCCGGCGCCCGGGCACGCCAGCTGCCTCGCCGTGGAGCTCGTGCCGGAGAGCGGCGAAGCCCGCGCCCACACCCATCCGCTGGGGATGACCAGCGGCGGCCCGCTCAAAGCCCCAAGCCCCAAAAACGGCGACTATGGTCTGCGCCCGATGGACCTGCGCGCCGCCTACTTCCCGGGTGAATTCGCCGAAGCGCCGGCGTCCAAGCCGCAGACGATCGCGCTCGTGGACGCCTACAACGACCCCCAAGCCGAAACCGACCTGGGGGTTTACGACAAAGAATTCGGTATCGCAGAATGCACTGCAGCGAACGGCTGCTTCGAGCAGGTCAACCAGCGCGGCGAAAGCGGCAACCTGCCGTTTCCCGCGAGCGAAGCCGAACGCGAAGCGGAGCTCAAAATCTGCGAAAACACCAGAGCGAGCAAAGCCAAACGAGAAGCGGCCTGCGACATGGTCGAGGAAGCTGAGGGCTGGGCCGTCGAGATCTCCACCGATATCGAGACCGCCCACGCGATCTGCCAGCGCAACTGCCGCATCGTGCTCGTGGAGGCCAGCTCCGACTCCTACGAAGACCTCGAAGATGCCGAGGAAACGGCCGTGAGGCTCGGCCGCGAAAAGACCACGCCCGAGGACACCGAGGTCTCCAACTCCTGGGGCGGATCCGAACCGGTGCTCGAAAGCGCCGCCTTCAACCACCCCGGCACCGTGATCGCCGCCGCCGCGGGCGACGACGGCTACCTCAACTGGACCGACGCCGCGGGAGCCAGCGCAGCCAAAGAAGAATATTACGCGGGCGCCGACTACCCGGCCGCATCGCCACACGTGGTCGCCGTCGGCGGCACCCGCCTCGGGCTGTCGGCCTCGGGCGCCTGGAAGGAAGAGACCGTCTGGAACGACGATCCTCGCGGCGGTGAAGAAAACTACGGCGCCGGCGGCGGCGGTTGCAGCTCGCAGTTCGAAGCCCAAAAATGGCAGCGCGGAGTCAAGGATTGGGCGCAAGTGGGCTGCGAAGATCGACGCGCCGTGGCCGACGTCTCGGCCGACGCCGACCCCGACAGCGGCGTCGCCGTCTACGACTCGGTCCCCGACGTCCACGAAGAAGTGGTGGGCGAAGAAGAAATCGTGGTCGTCAACACGCCGCTCGACTGGTGGCCGATCGGCGGCACCAGCGTCGCCTCGCCGATCGTCGCCTCGATATTCGCGCTCGCCGGCGGCTCGCACGGCGTGGAATACCCGGCGCAGACGCTCTACGAACACCTCGAAACCGGCCTGCTGCACCCCGTCACCTCCGGCGGCAACGGCGAATGCGGCGACTTCTACGGCGAAAATCCCACCACCCACACCTCCTGCGGCGGCTCGATGAATCCGCTCTCCTCGCGCTTTGCCTTCGACTGCGGTGAAGGCGTCCTGATCTGCAATGCGGGCCCCGGCTACAACGGTCCCGCGGGCGTCGGCACTCCCGACGGGGTCGGAGCGTTCCAGCCCGGCGGCGAAGCGGAAGTCAGGAAAGTACGCGCCGAAGAAGAGGAAGCGCTGAAGGCCGAAGCAGAAGTCCGCGAAAGGGCAGAAGCAGAAGCAACGGCCAAACGGGACGCCGAAGAAAAAGCCAGACAGGAAAAGAAAGCCGAAGAAGAAGCGGTCGCCAGGAGCGCCCGCGAAGCAAAAGAAGCCGAATCAAGGAAAGCGGCGGAAGCACAACTGGCCCTGGAAAAGGCTGAGCAAGTCGAAGCGGAAAAGCTGGCCGCCCAGAAGATCGCAGAAGAAGCGCGGGTCGGTGGCGGCCTTGATGGAGGCTCCAGCGGCTCGGCGAGCAACACCAAAGGCGGCAATGGCAGCGCCTCTCAGAGTGGCACGTCCAATGACTCCTCGTCTAGCTCCAGCGCCGGCGGGACGGGGTCCGCCGTCCGTCTCTCGCACCTCGTGCTCACCGCGCACACAAGCGCGGTATTCGCGCGCGGACTGCCCGCCGTCTCGCAGGTCGCCTTCGCCTTCACGCTCAACGCCCCCGCGCGGGTGCGGGTCACGCTCTCACGGCTCGTGCGCGTCGGCGGGCGCCTGCACTGGGACTCGGCGCCGGGCGGGTTTACGCTCACCGCCGCCCGCAGCCACGACCGCACGCATCTACGGGGTCCCGGCACGCTCCCCGCGGGGCGCTACCGGCTCACGCTGACCCCTGCGCATGGGGCCGCGCGGTCACTGACGTTCCGGCTCGGGTAGGGCTCGGCGGGGCCTCGGCGCGGCGGGCCACCTGTTCGCCCCGCCGGCGGGGACGCCAGACGCGCATGTACTGGGCGGCGAAGTAGGAGCCGACCACCACCCCCACCGCGGCCACCTGGGCGACGATCGTCTCGACGTTGGGGAAGATCGAGAACCATGTGCCCATCCAGCCGGGCAGGGCGACGCCGGGGATCGGGGTCGTCCCGATCCAGCCCGCGAGTTGCATCTCGTTGACCTCCTCGCCCACCATCACCCACAGCACCACCAGCAGCATCCCGCCGGTGATGATCAGCAGTTTCTTGTAGGGCAGTCGCTGGTGCAGCCCGAACGTCAGCACGCCCGCGGCAGCCGTGAACAGCAGGCCGAGCACCGCGCCCTCGAGCACGACGCTCGAGCCGAAGCGCTCGCGCAGAGCCTGCAGGAAGATCACGACCTCGAAGCCCTCGCGGTACACCGAGGTGAAGCCGAGCAAGCCGAATCCGAGGATCGTGGCGCGCGCGCTGTTCTGCACCGCGCCGCCGAGCAGGCCGCGGCGGCGCTTGTGGTGGTGGGAGATCCAGCCGGTCCAGTAGAGCTTGTGGAAGAACCAGTTCATCACCACCAGCAGCACGATGATCGCCGGAATGCCCGTCGCCGCCTGCACCGTGAGGCCGCTGCCGCCGAACATCCCGATGAACCACACCGCCACAAACCAGGTGCCCACCGCCGCCAACAGCGCCAGCCCGCCGCCGACCGCGACCGGCTTGCGGTAGGCGCGGTTGGAGCCCAGGAAGCTGGCGGTGATCGCGGCCAGCACGAGGATCGTCTCCAGGCCCTCGCGGAACACCAGCACGCCGCTGTCGAGCACGGCGCTCCCGGTTCCCATGTGGTTGGAGCCTTCCGCGGGGTTGGGCGTGCCGCCGCGCGCGTGCCAGCCAAGGATCACCGCGGTCACGCAGACCGCGAGCACCACCGCTGTCCAAACGTACATGCTCGCCCGGGTGCCCGCCAGACGCCGGCGGGGCGCTTGCTGCTCGGCAGGTTTCAAATCCCGACCTCGCCACTAGGTTATGCTCTCAGCGGGAACCCTAGCACAGGTTAGGCCGCCCTAATTAGGGTACCCTAATACTTAGCGTCGCCCCGAGTGCTCAGGCGTC
>CAYNGQ010000473.1:0-5176 GCA_964396735.1 uncultured Solirubrobacteraceae bacterium
CCCACCTCGAGCACGATCTCGGAGTGCGATGTGAGCGGCACGCTCCCCGGCGCCCCCCGCCAGCGCCGCCCGTCGACAAACACCGCCACGCGCGTGCCAGCGGGCGCCGCAAACGAGCCCAGCCGCCAGGGCGAAAGCGGCTGGCCCCAGGCGCGGAAGAGGTTGGAGAGAGGAATGGGCAGGTGCTCGCGCACCAAAATCACTCCGGTAGGTTCGAGCGTCACGAGTGCGCCATAGCAGCGGGCGCGAACAATCCGCCCGGCCGAGAGGGTCAACGGTGGACGGACGCCGATTCCCGCCGGCACGATCACGACCCGGTTGGCGGCGAACACCTCGACGTGCACGCCGCTGCGGGGTCCCAGGCCGCGCGCACAGCGACCGACCACCGCGCCGGTCGGTGCCGGATGGAAGCGCAGACCCGCGCCGATCGGGCGAGCCTGTTGGAGCAGGGCCTTCGGAATTTCCGCCACGGACATGGAGTGACGGCGTGTCGTTGCGCAGCCGAGCACCGCGACGGTCACCGCCAGCATCACCGTAGGGAGACCAACTGAGGCGGAGGGCCGCACCGTCAGGACGAGCTTCCACTGGGCGCGCGGGAATCGTCCACGGCAATGCGCACCGCCAGCAGGATGAGCCCCAGGCCACCGCCGAGGCAGATCACCGCCGCGGACCGCGCCACGAACGCGGGCACCGCCGTGAGCACGAAGCCGTGCACGAGCGTCGAGAACAGTTCGAAGCCCATCCACAGCACGACGAACCCGATCACCAGGTCCAGTGCGAAGCCGACCCTATCGCGCAACGCCCGGCCCACTCCCCATGCCGCAAAGGCGAGCACGATCACTGTCAGAACGAGCTGTTCGATTGAGACGCTCGGTCGGCCGTGAAGCTCCCGGCCGACGCTGCCGACGGCGAGGGCGATCAGCACCACTACCGCAAGCACGCGGGCGAGGCGCGCATGCAGCTCGGGCCGGGGCAGCCGCCAGGCGGCCAGCAGGCAGGCGATCAGCACCACGATCAGCCAGAACCAGACCAGCGATGGGTTGGGCGCGCGCCACAGGCCACCGGTGATCGCGCTCAGGTGTCCGTTGAGCAGCACGGCGATGCTCCATCGGCCCACGTACGAGGTCCCGGGCGCAAGGACGGTGGCGGCGAGGGAGCCGATCCGGCCGTCGTGCCACTCGTATTCGTGCCCTTCGCTCACCCGCTGCCACTTTGCCGGGGTGCCGCGGCTGAGGTGCGACGGGGGGATCTCGGGGACGGTTTGGTTGAGGTAGTACATCTCCGAGCTTTCGTTGACATACACCCCAGAGCGCGAGAAGCGCAGGTAGGGGGCGCCACGGTAGTCCAACACCACGAGCGTCTCGGACGGCGGCACGCGCAGCCACAGCCGCAGGTAGCCGTCGACCACCTCGGCGTCAACCCCCGCCGGAGCATGGCTGACCCTCGCCAGGTAGCTGGTCGCAGACGGGGCGACCGGTCCGTGCCCCTCGGCCGCGGCGGGGAAGGCAACGGCCACCATGCCAAGCAGCACCAGAGCCCCCCGCGCAAGCCCGGGAACCAGTGCCGGCACACGCCTGCAGATCATCACCCGTGCACACCTATCGATGAGAGCCGACACATCCCCGCGGGTCAACTCCGGCACCCACTGCGGGCGGGCTGCATACACTTGCTGTCGTCCGCCGTCGCGGCTGTCGTTTCGGACCATCTCGGCATCGGGCCACACAATGACGGACTCTGCGCAGATTTCCCCCCGTCGCTCCTCCACCAGCCGGATGCTGATGGTGGCGACCCGCCTGAAGTCGATCGCGGCGGCGTCCATCGTCACAGTCGCTCTGGCGGCAACCTTGGTTTCCGGATCGGCGCGTGCCGACGGCGACCCAGCCAGCGACGTACTGGCTACGCAGACCGTTTTCCTGCCCTGGGATGCCGGCGTCTCCGCCAACCAACAGACCCAGCTCGCCGCACTGTTGAAGGAGGCGGAACACAACGGCTACCAGCTGCGCGTGGCGCTGATTGCATCCTCTGCGGATCTCGGCTCAGTGACGGAACTGTGGCCCCAGCCCCAGAGCTACGCCGACTTCCTCGGCGATGAGCTCTCACTCGTATACAAGGGGACGCTGCTTGTGATCATGCCGGACGGCTTTGGCCTGTACCGCATCAACGGATCGCTCGGACCCGAGCAAGCAGCACTCGCCAGCATACGATCGGCGGTCACGGGCGCGAATCTCGGCACCGCTGCGCTGCTGGCCATACAACACCTCGCGGGCGCAGCCGGGCATCCGCTAAGCATCCCGCGCGGAATCCGGGCGCCCACCGCCGCGTCCGGCTCTCCCAACGTGATCGCGTGGATCGTGTTCGTGATCGGTGGGGCACTGATCGCACTGGCGTGGGCAGGCAGCCTGCGCGCCCAGCCGCTGCGTGTGCGCCTGCCCGGCAGAAACGTCTTCTCTACCTGAAGTGCCTCGTTTCAGCGGCGACCGATACTTGAAGGCCTCCAGAACCTCCAATGATTATGCCGACCTCACCCCCCTATTCACCGCACGCGCACACAGAACTCCCCATCCCACATCGGCATGAGACAAAAGTCGGCATAAGGGGCAAAAAAACATTCTCCACCTCCTCCTTCCCGGTCAGAATAGGCGCTGCTGCCGTACGGGCGGGGCGGGCGCGTCCGTCGCCTTGGGGCGCAGTCCCGACCACCGGTCGCCCCGATCTCGCGCCGCGCTGCCGCGCCGGTCGAGCTGCTCACTCCGATCGCGGGCGCCGCCGCGCTGTTCGCTCGGCTCGCGCGGGGCGTTGCGGCGCACGAGTCCGGCCAGGCGCTCGCGCTCCTCGCGGGGCGCGTAGGCGCCGCGGCGGTAGAGTCCCTCGTAGCGCTCCACGAGCTCGGGGCGCTGCTCGCGCAGCCACTCCATGAAGACGTCCTTCACCTCCCCGCGCAGGTGCAGCGCCACACCGCCGATGCTTCTCGCGCTGGCGTCGATCGCGCCCTGCAGCAGTGGCTCCAGCTGGTGGGGGGCATCGTTGATGCCAGGCATCAGCGGGGCGATCAGCACGCCGGTGGGGATCCCGGCGCGGTTGAGCTCCGCCACCGCCTCCAGGCGGGCGCGCGGGTTGGGGGTGTGCGGCTCGGTGGCACGCCACGCGCGCTCGTCGAGCGTCGGGATCGAGAGGCTTGCGGAGATCGTGGTGCGCTGCGAGATCTGCACCAGCAGCGGCAGGTCGCGCAGCAGCAGCGGCGACTTCGTCAGCACCGAGCAGGGGTTGCCCGCGCCGCCGCCGGCATCACGTAGCGCTTCCCAAATACCCTCCATCAGCCGGTAGCGGCCCTCGACCCACTGGTAAGGGTCCGTGTTGGTGCCCAGCGCCACGTGCTCCCCCTTCCACGACGCCCGCGCCAGCTCCGCACGCAGCACCTCCGGTGCGTTGACCTTGACCACGATCTCGCGCTCGAAGTCGCGGCCTGCGTTGAAGCCCAGATACGTGTGGGTGGGGCGGGCGAAGCAGTAGGCGCATGCGTGACTGCACCCCCTGTACGGATTCACCGTCCAGCGAAACGGCATCCGCGAGGCGCCGGGCACGCGGTTGAGCGCTGAGCGGGCATGGACCTCGTAGAAGCGCATGTCGAGCGCCTCGGGTGCGTCGAAGTGGCGCACCACAGCCTCGTCGCGATAGCCCGGCAGGCGGTGCTGTTGGCCGATCTCCGATCGGTCGGGGCCGAGTGTGAGGTTGCTCCACCGCACGAACATATGTTCGCATGCTTGTCAATGGTGGGTGCCGCCCTGGCTTGGCGTGTTGCCGGAGGGCGGCCCACGACTCCCGGTCGCTGGGCATGGAGGACCGAAGCCGGGAGACACTCGCCTCCGGCGAGCATCCCCGTTTCGGCCAGCGCCCAGCCGCGTGTTGGCAGGTGACCCGCGCGGATGATCTCTAAGAACTTTTAGGCCCTACCAGGCGTCGACGTTGGGACGGCGCTTGGCCGGCAGCTTGCGCCAGTCGGGCGGGGGCGGGTCGAACAGGGTGGCGATCCAGCGGCGCGAGTCGGCCGGGTCGATCACATCGTCGATCTCGCCGTACGCCGCCATGTTGACGCCGCGGCCGTGCTCGTAGGCGGCGGCGACGGTGGCCTGGAAGACGCGCTCGCGCTCGGCATCGTCATCGATCGCCTCCAGCTCCCGGCGCATGCCGAGCCGCACCGCTCCCTCCAGCCCCATGCCTCCGAACTCGGACGTCGGCCAGCCGACGGTGAACAATGGGGCCTTGAACGAGCCGCCCGCCATCGCCTGCGCGCCGAGGCCATACCCCTTGCGCAGCACGATCGTGCCGAACGGCACCTCGAGGTTGGCGCCGACGGTGAACAGGCGCGCGAAGTGGCGCACGGTGGCGGTGCGCTCGGCGGCGGGGCCAACCATGAAGCCGGGGGTGTCGCACAGGAACAGCACCGGCAGGGCGAACGCGTCGCACAGCGTCAGGAAGCGCGCGGCCTTGTCGGCGCCGTCGGCGTCGATCGCGCCGCCGAGGTGGGCGGGGTTGTTGGCGAGGATCCCCAGCGTGCGCCCTTCAACCCGCGCCAGCGCGGTGACGATCCCCGCGCCGAAGCCGTCGCGCAGCTCCATCACCGAGCCCTCGTCGCACAGCGTCTCGATCGCACGGCGCACCTCGTAGACGCGTCGGCGCCGCTCGGGCAGGATCTCGCGCAGCAGCCGCTGATCAGGGGCGGTGAAGCGCTCGGCGGGGCCGTGGAAGTAGGAGAGGTAGCGCTTCGCCGCCGCCACCGCGGCGCGGTCGTCCGCCGCGCGCAGGTCCACCACGCCGTTTGCGTGCTGCACCTCGATCGGGCCGATCTCCTCGGGGGCATACACGCCGAGGCCGCCGCCCTCGATCATCGCCGGGCCGCCCATGCCGATCGAGGAGTCCTCGGTGGCGATCGTCACGTCGCAGCAGCCCAGGAGCGCCGCGTTGCCGGCGAAGCAGTACCCCGAGGCGATCCCCACCGTGGGCACGCGGCCGGAGAGGCGGGCGAAGAGGTGGCAGGCGCGACAGTCCAGCCCGGCGACGATCGGCATGTCCACGTCCCCCGGCCGCCCGCCGCCGCCCTCGGCGAACAGCACCACCGGCAGCCGCCTTCGCTCGGCGAGCTCGAACAGGCGGTCCTTCTTCAGGTGTCCCCGCATCC
>CAYNGQ010000474.1:0-3805 GCA_964396735.1 uncultured Solirubrobacteraceae bacterium
CCCGCACCCGCCGAGTTGACCGCACCCTCCTGCGTGCACGACGGCGCAGGGTCGCGCCCGTGGTCGCACTCGACCTTGCCGATTCCCGCGAGGATCGCCCAATCGAGCCCGTAACGAGCGGCCGCTCGCAGGTAGAGGCGCAGGTATTCGGGCGGGATTTCCGCACGTGCCAGCGCCGAGACGCCGTAGCCGCCCGTCTCCTCTTCGGCCGCGCTCGATTCGCCGGCGAACGCTGTGGATCGTCCACCAAGCGTCGCAGTCACGACGCCGAGCATCAGCACCACTGCAAGCGCAGCCGTGCCCGCCAGCACGGTCAACGCGGGACGGGGGATTTGGTGGGCTCCTACCATCAGCCCCCGAGCTGGCGTTTGCGCCGCCGCGCCACCTCGTGGGCGTCGCGCAGCACTGGGGATTCGAAGCCGCCGCCGGGGCGCCGGGAAGGATCGGGCCGAGGCGAGCGGTGGGGTGGCACGTCGCGGGGGCGCTCGCGACGCGGGGGGCGATCTCGGGAGCGCGGCGCGGCGTGGCCGCTCTCATGCAGGCGCTGCTCTAGCGCGCGGTCGAAATCCTGCTCGGCGCGGCGGCGCTCGCGGCGCCCCGGGGCGCGCTCTCCGGCATCGACGACGGAGCCGGCCGCATCGCGCAGTTGGCGGCGCAATGCGAGCTCACGATCGATCTCCAGGCGCGCTTCGCGCCGCGCGCGAGGGTGCAGTTGCTCGTATTGCTCGCGGCTGTACCCGGCGAGCCCCGCCAGCCCGGCGTAGTCGCGCTGCGCTCCAGGGCACACAGCCTGGACGGCTGGGTCGACGAAGTCCCCGCTCGCGCCGCCCCCGGAGGCTCGTCCCGCGCCTCGCCCCACCCCGCCGCCTGCGCGCGCCGGCGGCAGCGCGGCCTGCGCGTCCAGCCATTCGCTGCGCTCCCGCAGCTGCTCGGCGGTGTAGACGTGACCGGTGCGCAGCTGCGCCCGCTCGCCCTCGGCGGCTGTATGTCGTGCCTCGTTCAGCACGAGCTGCCCGCGCTCGACTTCGCCTTCGACGCGCCGGGCGCGGTGATGGAGGCGAGCGGCGTGGCGGATCTCGCCGGCGGCCGCGGCCTGCGCCTGCTTGGCGCGGATCCGCTGCAGCTGGGTACGTTTGGCGGAGAGCTCGCTCTGCAACTCCCCGACCGGTGCCGCGTGGGCGCTCGCCGCCGCGTGCTCGCGCTCGAGCATCCGCGACACCTGCTCGTCGGCGGTCGCCTGCGCGCGCTCGCGGCCGATGCGCTCGCGCGTGCGCCGGCGCTCCACCGCTGGACCCGGACCCCGCTCGCCCGCGAGCTTCTTGCGCATCCAATTTGCGCCCTGCATGACGGTGCGCGGCCCCTCCACCTGCTGTTTGAAGCGTTGCAGCAGCGAGCGGTGGCGCTCGCTCGTGGCGCGGTGCTCGCCGGCGATGAAGCTCAGCACCTGGTGGCGCTGGCGGTGGGCGCCCCACCACAGCACCGCGACCAGCAGCCAGCGGGTCCACCAGCCAAGCGCTTCCAGGCCGATCAGCGTGCGCGTCATCAGCAGCACCACGCCGAGCAGGAAGGCGAAGATCAGCTTCGAGCACACCGCGCCCACCAGGCGCGTTGCCCACGTCCGGAAGGCCGCGCGACCGCCGTCGCCGAGCGCCGGCGCGAGCACCGCCGCCGGTGCGAGCAGCAGGTAGAAGAGGCTGAGGATCTCCGCGCCCAGCAGGTGCAGCGCGAGGAAACCGAGCAGCCTGAGCATCCCCACCGCGCCGATCGCGATCAGCAGCAGCCCGGCGATGCGGGGCGTGGTGGCGCCCTGCGTGCGGAACTCCGCCTCCGCCGCGGCCGGCCCGCGGCATTCGGTGGCGCTTTCGGAGCCCCCGCACAGCACGCGCAGCAGCGAGCCGGGCATGTCGATCGAATTGCGCGCCGCCTCGTTGGCGGGCAGCGCGAGGAACACTTCCCCGTTGCTGCGCGCCGCGCGCATCAGCGTCGCGCTGCGCGAGTGCGCCGGCACCGAGGCGTGCGGCGCCTCGCGTTCGAGCGCTTCGCAGATTTCCGCCACGCGTTCGCGCCCTCCGCATTTCGCGATGTGGGGGCGCGTGAGCAGCGCGAGACCGGCAGCGCGCAACCGCGGTTGGAGGCGCGCGGGGTTCTCGCACCAACCGACGTTGCCGAACTCCAGGTAACACCAGGGCGAGCCGACCACCGCCCCGAACAGCCCGCCCATGCTCTGCGCAAGCGTCCGCGAGGCGTGCGCGGGGCTGCCCTGGACGACGGCTCCAAGCGTGCCGGCGCTGGCCTCGTCCACCCACCGCCCGAGCGCGCCGACGGTGCCGGTGGGATCGGCGATCACCCACAGCCCGCCGGCCATCATCGCCAGCATCAGCGCGCTCTGGCCGAGCGTCTCGGCGACGCGGCGGCGCACCAGTCCGTTGTAGGCCGCGGCCAGCGCGGCGAGCGCGAGCGCGAGCACCAGCCACGGGCCGGTGAACGAGGATTGCGTGGCGCGCAGCGAGCGCTCCAGATCGCTCAGCACCGAGCGATCGAGCAGGTCGAGCGTGAAGCACCACTCCAGCGCCACGATCAGTGCGTGCACCACCCACACGAGGCCCATCCACACCGGCTCGACCAGATAGTCCTGCAGTACCGTCTGGCTGTTGACACCGAGCAGGCCGGTGTCGATGTGAACGTCCAGCCCGTAGTTGCCGGTGGGCGCTCCCGCCGCCTCGAAACCCGAGGTTTCACAGTTGCGCCGCGCGGTCGCGGGGAGTTCCGCGGGCGCCCCGCAGAGCGGGCTGCCGAGGCCGTTTTCCACGAGCGGATCGCCGCTGCTCGGGGGCGCCGAGGCCGAGGCGTCGCTGCCCGTCGCCACGCCTTCGCCGAGGCCAGCGCCCGGCGCCGAGACCGACCCGCCGACCGAATCGGGTGACACTCGCTGCGCTCGCATTTCCGATTCGACCAGCGGCGGCGCACTGGGGGCATGCGGCGCGGGGACGAGCGCCATCGCAAGTGCGGCGACCGCCGTCGCGGCTCTCATCGCGCCCGCCCGGGCGTGGTAGAGAACGCGCGCAGCAGCGAGGGCACCACCACGTCCACCTGGATCGCCTCGATCCGCCCGTGGTGGTCGCGCAGCAGGCAGCGACCGGCGTCGAGCTCAAGCAGCGTCTGGCGCATCCGCCGGTCGTCGGGGTCGAGGCCCAGCAGCTGCAGGGCACGGCGCGCCTCCGCGTCGGAGCGCATCCCGAACACAAACGTCGCCCCGAGCAGATTCTCGATCGACTCGCGCTCCCCGAGCAGCGTGTCGCTGACGAGCTGCGTGGAGATGATCGGCACCGCCAGCTCGGAGCGACCCATGCGCTGCAGCGACACCAGCAGCGCGCGGCCGATCGGGTCGCCCAGCAGACGCCAACCCTCGTCGAATGACAATGCGATAATGCATAACACCGTGCCCCGCAACAGCCTCAGCCTCGACGCCTACGTCCGCGTATCGAAGGTCCGCGGACGCAGTGGCGCGAGCTTTATCTCCCCCGAGGTCCAGCGGGAGCAGATCAAGCGCTGGGCCAAGGCCCACGGGCACACGCTCACCTGGCACGAGCCGGAGCTCGACGTCTCCGGCGGCAGCATGAGCCGTCCGGTCTTCGGCCAGATCATGGAGCGGGTCAGAACCGGCCAGAGCGACGGGGTGATCGTCGCCAAGCTGGACCGCTTCGCCCGCACGCTCGTCGGCGCGCTGAGCACCCTCGAAGAGTTCGAGCGCCACGGCGCCGTGCTCGTCAGCGTCGCCGAGAACCTCGACCTCTCGACGCCGATG
>CAYNGQ010000475.1:0-5299 GCA_964396735.1 uncultured Solirubrobacteraceae bacterium
GCGCTGATAGCGCGCTCCGCTGCCCGCGCTCTCATCTGGCCGACCGAGCGTCCGGCTGCCAGCCAATGAGCATTCGGCTGGTCGTCGACGTCCGTATCAAGCCCGGGTCCCGAGACGAGCTGCTGAGCGCCTACGCCGCGCTGCGGGCGCGTGTCGCACAGGAGCCGGGATTGATCGGCCATCAACTCTGTGAGTCAAGCGACGACGGCGAGCGATGGCTGGTGATCAGCGAGTGGGAGAGCATCGAGCTCTCAAACGGGTGGGACGCCTCGGAGGATCACGCCCGCCTGCTGACACCGCTGCGCGCCTGCTTCGCGCAGGCGAGCCGATCGAGCTTCGATGTGCGTGACGGCGCGGTTGCGTGACGGCGCGGTTGTATAGGATGAGGACCCTGTGAGCGTCGAACGAGGCGAGTCCATCGTAGAGTTCGCGGCGATTCGTCCGCCGGCGGACGAGTACGACGTGGCGATTCTCGGCGGCGGGCTGGCAGGTCTCACGCTGGCGATCCAGCTCAAGCAGATGCGGCCCGAGACGAGGGTCGTCGTGCTCGAGAAGCGCGAGGGCCCGGCGCCGCTGGCAGCGTTCAAGGTCGGCGAGTCGACCGTCCCCTCCGGCGCCCACTACTTCTCCGAGGTGGTGGGGATGCACGACCATCTGCTCTCCGAACAGCTCGTCAAGTGCGGGCTGCGCTACTTCCCCCCCGCCAACGGCAACGAGGACATCACCAAGCGGGTCGAGGCCGGACCGCCGCTGTACCCGCCGCACGACAACTTCCAGATCGACCGGGGCCTGTTCGAGAACAAGCTCGCGGCGCGCGCACGTGCAGTCGGCGTGGATCTGCAGCAAGGCGCGCGCGTGCGGGAGATCGACCTCGACTCCGACCCGCATCGCGTGACGTTTGAGCAATTCGACCAGGAGGCGACGTTGAGCGCGCGCTGGATCGTCGACGCCGCGGGCCGTGCCAGCATCCTCAAGCGCAAGCTCGACCTGATGGCCGACTGCGGGCACCACATCAACTCCGCGTGGCTGCGACTCGGAGGAGGGCTCGACCTCGAGCAGTGGGGCGCCGACGACGCCGAGTGGATGGCGCGGATGTCCCAGCCGGGCATCCGCCAGTTCAGCACCAATCACCTGATGGGCGAGGGCTACTGGGTGTGGATGATCCCGCTCTCCACGGGCCCGATCAGCATCGGCGTGTGCGCCGATCCCCGCTTTCACCCCTACGAGGAGATCAACGAGCTCGAGCGCCTGCTCGGCTGGATGCGCAAGCACGAGCCGCAGCTCGCCGCGTCGATCGAAGAGCGCCCGCAGGACATCGAGGACTTCCTCCGCGTCAAAGACTTCGCGTATGGCGTCAAGCAGATGTTCTCGACCGATCGCTGGGCGCTGGTGGGTGAGGCGGGGGCGTTCGCCGACCCCTTCTACTCGCCCGGCTCGGACTTCATCGGCTACAGCAACACGTTCACGGCCGATCTCGTGACGCGCGACCTGAACGGCGAGGAGATCGGCGAGCGCGCCAGCTACTACAACGACCTGTACCAGCGTCTCTTCGAGCACGTCATCTCCCGCTACCGGGACTCCTACCCGGTGTTCGGCAACGCGTGGGTGATGTGCGGTTTGCTGACCTGGGATTTCTACTCCAACCACACCGGCAGCGTGCTGGTGTTCACGCAGAACAAGCTCACCGATCTCGACTTCATGCAGCGCGCCGACGAGTACCTGGATCGCCTGTCCAAGCTGAACATCAACATGCATAAGCTGTTTCGCGAATGGCATGAGCTCGAGAGCAAGCCGCGCGATCCGGACATGCTCGCGACCTTCCCGGTGTTGCTCGGCGGACTTGTCGGTCTCGTCAAGGAGTACCCCGACGAGGAGGCGCTGCTCGAGGAGTTGCGCGCCAACGTGCGCAACTCGGAGGCGATGGCGGTCGCGATCTTCCATCAGGCAGCGCAGGCGCTGCCTGATGGCCCCCCGACCGATCGGCCGATCAACCCGTACGTCGTGAGCCTCGATCCCACGCGGTGGGAGGCCGACGGGCTGTTCGAGGCGCCCGGTATGGCGATCGAGCAGGCGCGCGAGCTGGTGACTGGGATCGACGGTATGTGGGACTCCTCGCTTGCGTTCGCGGGTGGGCCACCTCCGGGCGTCGGTGGACCGCCCGCCGGAGTCGGTGGACCGCCCCCGGGCGTCGGAGGGCCGCCCGGCCGAGCCGGTGGCCCACCCCCGGGCGTCGGAGGGCCGCCCGCGTAGAGATGCCCGGACGTCCTGCGGGCATCTCGTGGGGCGTGCGGAGATTGCTGCGAGGCTCGTATGGCTGAGCGCTTTGACGTCGTCGTGGTCGGCGCGCGCTGTGCGGGCTCGCCGCTGGCCGCCCTGCTCGCCCGCCGCGGTCTGCGGGTCGCGGTGGTGGAGAAGGCGAAGTTTCCCCGCGACACGCTCTCCACCCACTTCTTTCAAGCGCAGGCGCTCGCCTCGCTGGAGCGTCTCGGGGTGACCGAGAAGCTGCAGGCGACCGGCGCACCGTGCGTCGGGCTGGTGAACCTCCGCATCGAAGACCTCCAGTTCCAAGCCCCCCTCCCCCAACAGCCCGGCGACGTCGGTGGGCTCAGATCGGTGCGCCGCGTGGTGCTCGACCCGATTCTCGCCGAGGCCGCGGCCGAGGCGGGCGCCGAGATGCGCATGGGCACGACGGTGAGCGGCCTGGTACACGACGGCGGTCGAGTCACCGGCGTGCGGGTCAAGCGGGATGGTGCGGAGAGCACCTTGCAGGCACGGCTGGTCGTCGGCGCCGATGGCCGCAACTCGACTGTCGCGAGCGGCGCCGGCGCGCGCAAGTACAACGTGGTGTGGAACGAGCGGTTTGCATACTGGTCGTTCTTCGAGGGTGCTGAGCCGGGCGATGATCCGGCGTTCGTCCTGCATCGTTGGGGCGAGCGGTTCGTGATCGCGGCTCCATCGGACAGCGGGCTGTATCAGGTCGTGGTGATGCCCGAGCTAGACGAGCTCCCGCGCTACAGGGAGGACCTCGAGGGCAGCTACATCGAGCACGCTCACAGTTGCCAACCGGTAGCCGAGGCGCTCTCGGGAGCGCGTCGCGTGGGAAAAGTCTTTGGGATGCTGCGCTGGCAGGGCTTCTTCCGCGATGCCTCCGGCGCCGGCTGGGTGCTGCTCGGCGACGCGGGCCACTTCAAGGACCCCGCCGCCGGCCAGGGCATCGGCGACGCGTTCAGGCAGGGCGAGGCACTGGTGGAGCCGATCGTCCGCGGACTGGAAGGCTCCGATCAGGCGCTCGACCAAGCGCTGGTGGAGTGGGGTCGTTGGCGCAACGACGATGCGATCGGGCACTACTGGCTGGCGACCGACATCGGCAGCGCCGGCAAAGCGCCCACCGCGCTCCCCGAGGTCGGCAAACGGCTGCTCGCACGGGGCGAATTGGCGCCGTTGATCGATCTCTTCAGCCACCGTGGGAAGCCGTCGCAGGTCCTCACTCCGCCGCGCCTCGCCGCCGCGATGGGACGGGTATTCGCACGGCCCGGGTGTGACAGGCGGGCGCTGCTCGGCGAGATCGGTGGGCTGGTGGCGCTGAACGCCCGTCGCCAGCGCGAGTACCGCTGGCCGGTGTATGAGCAGACCGGCGCGGCGAGCGACGCGGGAGCCACCGAGGTGCCGGATTCAGCCGCGACGCAACCGTGATGCTCACAGCGCGCGAAGTTGACGTGGACTCCCCCAACCATTAGGCTGCCCGAGCATGTCAGATGGCGAAAAACCACCCCCGGACGCGTCGGATCGCACCGTGATGCGCCCCACGCCGGACCTCTCGGATCTCACGGTGATACGCCCCACGCCGGACCTCTCAGATCGCACCGTGATACGCCCCACGTCAGACCTCTCGGATCGCACCGCAGCGCTGGCCAAACCCATGGAGGCTGCTCCGGTGGAGACTGCCGCAGTGGAGGCTCCCGAGCCTCCGAGCGGCGGTCCTCCCCCGACCATACCGCTGCCGGTCCGCCTGCTGATGAAATCTCCCAAGGGGATACGCGTGCTGCAGTTGCTCATCCGACTGCCTGAGCGAGCCCGACGTCCCGTCCTGATTCTCGTCCCGCTGCTGCTGCTCGTGCTGGTGATCGCGATCGTTGTCGTGATCGTCCAACTCGTGCTCTGACTCCCCTCACAGCCCGAACAGCCTCCGCGCATTCCCCTCCAGGATGCCCTGCTTCTCGGTGGCCGAGATCGGCAGGCCGTCGACCATCGCGATCGCGTCCTGCAGGGGCGTCGCAAGCGGTGGCGAGTCCGTGCCGAACAGCATGTGATCGGCCCCCATCAGCTCCAGGTTGGCGAGGTGGTTGGGCACGCTGGAGTTGGCCGTGTCGACGTACACGCGCCGCAGGTACGTGCTTGGGGGTTGGGTGATCTTGTTGGTGTATTGCGCCATTGGCGGGGGACCAGGGGGGGCGCCCCCACCTGGTCCCCCGCCGGGGGGCCCATTGCCAGGTGGGGCACCGCCGGGCGCTCCGCCGGGAGACCCACCACCGCCGGGGGGTCCGCCGCCGGCCCAGTGGCGGGGCTGGTAGGCCTGGTCCATGCGCCCCGCGAGCAGCGAGATCGCACCGCCCGCCGTGGCCGCGATCAGCTCAAGATCCGGGTACTGCTCCAGCCGGCCCGCAAACACGAGCGTCGCCAGGCCGACGGTGACGTCCACGAACCGCCCGACCTGCTCGACCAAACGGAAGTCCTCGATGCTGTCGCTGCCGACCGGCTCGGCGGGGGGATGCAGGAAGATCGGCTTGCCGAGCTCGGCCGCCATCGCAAAGAACTCGTCGGCGCGCGGCGAGTCGAGGTATTCGCCGCCCACGCTGGTGTTGACGATCAGCCCGACGAACCCTCCGTCCCGCACCGTCTGCGCGGTCTGCTCGAGCAGCGCAGAGTCGCCGAAGGGGTTCGTATAGACGTAGGCGGCCAGCCGTGGTGCGTGCTTGCGCACCGTCTCGGCGAGCCACTCGTGAAACGACTTCAACTCGTCGGCCGACTGCGCGTAGTTGTCGTGACCGCGCTTGCTCATCGTCCCGAAGCCGACCGGGCTGCCGACGATCGTCACACCGATCCCGGCCTCTGACTTGCGATCGAGCATCCCCTCGATGTCCGCCAGCGCGGGCGGCATCGGGTAGCGCTTGAACAACTCGGGGTGGGTGATGTGACCGTGGACGTCGACGATCACGATGAGGTCGCTCCACCGTCCTCGGCGTCGGCGCCGGGCCAGGGGTACTCGCGCACCCCTGACATCCGCTCCTGGAAGGCGAGC
>CAYNGQ010000476.1:0-8518 GCA_964396735.1 uncultured Solirubrobacteraceae bacterium
CGACCTGCATTCGACCCGGGCGCTTCTGCATGTTGCGGGCGACCCACAGCATGATGCCGAGCGTCAATCCGGCCGCGATCAACAGGTAGAGGACGCCCTTGTCGAAGTTGAGCGGCCCGGCAATGTGAAACCAGCTTTCGAGGTGGAAGGACCCGACCACGTCGAAGCTTTCGTTGCGGTGGGCCTTGACGCCGAACACCAGCCCGAACACGATCAGGCCGATGATGTAGACCGCGAGGATCGCCCACAGGATCTTTGCTTTCTGGCTCATCCCGCCTTTCTTCGGGCTCGGCGCAGCGCCGCTCGCCGGCGCGGCTCCTGCCGGCTCGTTCGGGCTCGATACGGCCACGGCGCTCATCGCGTCGCCCCCTGCTGCTGCTCGCCGACCGCCCTACGCCGCGGCTCACCGGTCCCCTTTTTCTGCGGCGGGCCGGTGAGGACCCTGATCGCGAACGCCACCGTGTAGGCGCCGCAGATCGTGAGCGCCGCGGTCAGCCCGTCGGGGCGCCCGCCGACGACGCCCGCGATGACGATCGCGCCCACCAGCAGCCAGATCCGACCAAACGCCTCGGCCAGGTTGAGGCCGAGCTGCGTACGCGGCTCGCGCGCCCGTGAGATCCAGCGCCGGTCGGTGTGCGCGAGCACGCGCTGCACCAGCCACGCGCCCACCGCGATCAGCAGTCCGAACGCGGGCGCGCCAAGCGCCAGCGCCACCGGCGTGGCGAGCACCACGAGCACGATGTCGAGGTACTGCAACAGCTGCAGCGGGGATCGGGTAACGACCGGACTTGCGCCGGCATGGCTCAGGGCAGGGGCCATTGGTTCTGGCTCGTGATTGGGCATGGAAGTTGGCTGGCACCCTACAGACGAAAGAGCCAAGCGCATCCGCTCACTGCGGACTCCCGCCCTGACCCTCCTCTGACCGTCTGTGGCAGCCGCGCGGAGTCTACCTTATCTGGCACTTAGTAACAAGTTTGTGACATGCGGCTCATGCCGAAGCCCGCGCCGGCCGCAGCGCGGTCCGTGAGCGCCACGCCGCTTCGAGGGCGCGGACGAGCACGACGGCGAGGCCGGTGGTCGCGACCCCCGCAAGCACGTCGAACAGATAGTGGTTGCCGGTGGCGAGGACCGCCAGGCAGGTGATGCAGGGGTAGAGGACCGCCACGCAGCGCACCCACAGGCGACCGGACATCGACCACATCACCAGCGAGCACCAGACCGCCCAGGCCATGTGCAGCGAGGGCAGCGCCGCGAACTGGTTGGCGACCGTGGCAAGTGAGCCGGTGTGCCAGCCGCCGAAGGCGTGCGTGGCGGCGACCACGTCGTTGAAGCCGCTGCCGGGCAGCAGCCGCGGCGGCGCGGTCGGGTAGAGCCAGAAGACAGCCAAACCGATCACGTTGATCGCGACCAGCGTGTTGCGCAGCGGCCGGTAGATGTCCGCGCGCCGGTACCACAGCCAGCCGAGCAGCCCGAGCGTGACGATGAAGTGGGCGTTGTCGTAGTAGTCGGCGAGCAGCAGGCCGAGCGTGTGGTGGTGGGTGAGCCAGCGGTTGAGCGTGAGTTCGGGGTCGAGGCCGAGCGAGCGCTCGAGGTGCAGCACCCCCCAGCCGTGCGCGAGCGCGGCATGCAGGCGCACGGGCGCAAGGTTGTTGATCGCGTCGTAGACCCAGCACAGCCAGGCGATCACGAGCGCCTCGACCCACAGGCGGGTGCGCCGCGTTTGCATCCGGGCAGCTTAACGAGCTCTCAGGGCGCCACCGGCTCCAGGCCCCGTGCGGCGAGCGTCTCCAGCGCCCGCGGCAGCGCCGCGACCGTGCGCCGCCAGGAGTTGGGAACGGAGTAGTCGTCGGCGTCGTGCAGCAGCAGGACCGCGCCGGGACCGGCGCCGCCGGTGAGCAGCGCGGCGATCGACTCCGGGGTGGCGCGCGCCTCCCAGTCGCGGCCCCAGTGGCTCCACAGCAGCGTGCGCCAGCCACGGCCCCGGGCCAGTGCCAGTGCCGCGGCGTTGGACACGCCGTAGGGCGGGCGGTAGAGCGCCGGGGAGCGGCCGGTGGTCTCCTCGATGACCCCGAGCGCCCGCAGAATGTCCTCGCGGACCTGGTGGGGCGTCAGGCGCAGCAGGTTGCGGTGGCGGTGGCAGTGCAGGCCGATCCCATGGCCGGCAGCGACGATCTCGGCGGCGAGCGTGGGGTTGCGCAGGACCTGCTCGCCAACAAGGAAGAAAGTCGCCCGCACGCGCTCGCGCGCGAGGATCTCGAGCACCGCCGGGGTGCCCTCGTGGTGGGGACCGTCGTCGAACGTCAATGCGAAGCCCTCGCCGCTGGCGACACGATCCTCGATCCCCAGCCACCCGCCCAGCGCCGCCCCGGCGCACCCCGAAGCACGCCGCATGGGCCCGCCCGGACGAGCGCCCGCGCTATCGCTCACCAGGCGCGCACGGGCACCCGCGAGCGCCGGCAACGCGTAGAGAGCCGTGCAGGTGAGGGCCGCGGCGCCGGCCAGCGGAAAAAGCAGGCGACGCCCGCCGCCGATCTCCGCGCCGGTCATCGGAGAAAGAAGACTGCGATCATCGGGGGTGGGAATGCTCGAACTGATCCTTGGCATCGTGGCGGCCGTCGGGGCCGCGGTCCTATACAGCCTAGGGTTTTCCTACCAGGCGCTGGAGGCCCGCGAGGCGCCGAGCAGCGAGCAGCTGCGGCCGGCACTGGCGCTGCGCCTGCTCAAACGCGTGCGCTGGCTGGGGGGCACAGGCCTCTCGATGCTGGGTTGGCCGCTGCAGCTGCTGGCGCTCAGCCTCGCGCCGCTGGTGGTGGTGCAGCCCGCCCTGGCGCTGGGACTGCCGGTGCTGATGGTGATGGGCGAGCGGATGCTGGGTGAGCGCGCCGGCCGGCGCGAGCACCTGGCGGTCGGCGCGATCGTGGTGGGCGTGATCGGCGCGGGCGTGTTCGCGCCCCCGCGCAGCATCACGCACGCGCACTGGACTGTGCTCGCGACGGTGCTGGGGGCGCTGGCGCTGGCGAGCCTGCTGCCCTACCTGCTGCTGCGCCTCGGCCGCCCGCTGCCGTTCGTGACGATGCTGGGGGCGGGATTGGCGTTCGGCTGGAGCGGCGTGGCCACGAAGCTGGCGTCGGACGACCTCGCGAACGCCTACATCGGCGCGGCGATCGCGTGGGGCCTCGCCACGGGGGGCGCGTCGGCGATCGCGACGCTGAGCGAGATGAGCTCGCTGCAGTCGCGCCCCGCGATCCAGGTCGCCCCCGTGGTGTTCGTGATCCAGACAGCAGTGCCGGTGGCGCTGGCGCCGATCCTCTTCAACGAGAGCTTCGCCGCGACCCCGGGCGGCGGGGTGCCGCTGGGCTTCTCGCTGGCACTGGTCGTCGCCGGCGCGGCCGTGCTGGCCCGCTCGCCGCTGCTGCTGGCGTTGATGGCTGGCGAGCACGGGGAGTCGCGTGACGGCGGAGCGGGCGAGCCGCCTGGACCGGCTGCCGCGCACGGCAAGTCGCGCGATGAGGCGCCCCTCAGCGCGAGCCGGTGAGGGGCACACGCCGCGAGTGAGGCTGGCTGCGGGGTCTCCTCAGCGCGAACCGGTGAGCGCGGCGAGCGACTCTGCCGAGAGCCCCTCGGAGCCGAGCCGCGAGACGAGGCGCTCCACCCCTTGCACGGAAGCATTCGAGCCATTGGCGCTAACCACGAACAGATCGCCGGGGTGCGCGCGCCGCTGGGGCAGTGGCCGCGTGGCGCTGAGCCGCCGCGTGCCCTTGACGGGGCTCGCTCCCGTGATGCGCGAGAGCAGCAGCTGACCGACGGTGAGACCACCGGCGGGCTGCAGGAAGTAGAAGCGGTGGTGTAGGCCCAGCGCGCGAGCCTGCGCGTGCAGCGCGCCAGGGGTGCGCATCCAGCGCAGCAGGCTCGTGCCGGGGGGCAGTTCGGGCAGCAGTTCGTCGCCCAGCGCGCGCAGCGCGGCGATCGTGGCAGGTGCGTGCACCCCGCCGTCGGCAAACGAGGCGTGGATGCCCCGCGCGGCGAGTTGCTGCGCCACGCGCGTGACGTCGCCCGCGGGGGTGCGCACGATCAGGCTCACGTCGGGCTTGTCGGTCGCGACGTGCACGAGCGGGTGCACGTGCAGGATCGCGTCTGCGAGCGCGCTGACCTCGTCGGTGGACATCGTCCACATGCTCACGCCCAGCACCACCATCAGCGGCGCGCAGAACGCGGCCAGCCGCAGTCGCCACAGGGGAATCGGGCTCACGCGGCGGGGGGCCTTCAAGACGACGTCCACGGCGTGGGGGTGCTCTACCGCCTCCTCCCATGCCGGCTGCTCCCTCGGCTCTGCCTGCTCGTCCGCGAAGCTCGCCTGCACGTGCTCACGCAGCTCGCCCGTGTCGTTGGCGAGGCGCAGCAGCGCGAGGTCGGCCATCGCGCGAGTATTGAGGCGGGCGTGCCCGACCGGCAGCCCGTAGGAGACGACGGGCGTCCCCGTGGCCTTCGCCTCCAGGCAGGTGACACCCCCGGTCGAGTGCACCAGCGCGTCGGCCGCCGCCAGCAGCTGGGGCATCGCGTCGGTGAAGCCGTAGACGTGCACGCGCGGCTCGCGCGCGAAGGTGGTCGAGAGCCGCTTGTGCAGCTGCTCGTTGCGCCCTGCGAGGCAGACGATGCTCGATACCTCGCTCACACGGCAGAGCTCGCGCACGGCGCCCTCGACGTCGCCGACACCCCAGCCGCCGCCGGAGACGACGACCATGCGGCCCTCCTCGGGCAGCCCCAGCGCGCGCCGGGACTCCATCGGGCAGCGTGGTTGGAGGAACTCGGCGGAGATCAGCGGCGCGACCAGGCGCGCGGAGCCCTGCCCCGCGATCCGCTCGACGGAGGGCATCGACTCGCCGTACATGACCAGGTGCATGTCGATCCCCGGCTGCGCCCAGAAGAAGAGGCCCGTCAGGTCGGTGATCGTCGCCACGGTGGGGCAGCGCACCGCGCGGGTGCGGCGCAGCCGCGCGAGCACGACGGTGACGGCGGGGTAGGTGGAGACGATCACGTCGGGGTCGTATTCGGCGATGCGACGCGCCAGCGGGCGGGCGCCGAACAGCCGTAGCTGCCAGCGCGTCAGCCAGCGCACGGGCGGCACATGCTCGAGCAGCCAGTAGACCAGCGAGTAGCTCCAGGGCAGGAAGCGCAGCTGCACGCGGTAGCCGTCCTGCACGACCTGGCGCAATACGCGCCCCATCGCGGCGAGGCCGTCGATCACCGTGACCTCGGCCGGCTCGGACCCACCTTCGATCTGCTGGGCCAGCGCGCGGGCAGCGGCAGCGTGCCCCTCACCGACATCGGCCGAGAGGATCAGGACACGGCGGGGCCCGCCGTGGTCGGGTGTTTCGTCTTTACGTCCCATATCGCCTCGGCTCCCAGCAGCCGGCGCTTCACGCGCAGGTAAGCCTACAGGCAGAAACGGAGCACTTGCGGGCGCGCTGGCGCTTGAGCGCAAGAACAACACAATCTCAACGTTCGCCGGCCGGGCCGCACGTCCTCTCGGCCGCGCCGACGATTCGGCTACTGCCCCCTATCCCTCCCCCCTCCTTTTTTTGCTCCTCGCTCAGCCCCCGGCACGGGCGGCCGTCGCAAACAGCGCTTCCGCGGCGGGCGTGGAAGGCAGTTGCCCCAGCGTGTGCAGCTCCTGCACGAGCACCCAGAAAGCCGGGCGGGCGGTCCCGTGGGGGCCGATCAGGCCGGAGTCCCACGGTTCGCGGCGATTGGCGCCGGCACTCCACTGGTAGAGGTAGACGCGCCTGATGCGGGAGGAGAGCGGGACGAGGCGGTTGAAGACGAAGCGCGTCACCTTCGCCGCGTGGGCTGGGGATTCGGGGAAGTCGTGGGCGGAGTGGTTGTGGCGGGCAACGACGCCGCCCGTCTCGGTGAACCAGATCTGCGCGTGCGTGGCGGCCAACAGCGCCTTGGTGGAGGCGGCCGAGAGGCGGTTGGCGCCGATGTAGTTGTGAAGGCCCCAGATCCCCGGTTCGTAGCCGATCGCGCGGCGCACCTCCCCGACCCATGTGACCATCCCCGGCACATCCAGCAGCTCGGAGGGAAGCACGTTGCACGAGGGGCAGATCGCGCGCGCCTGGCGGTAGTAGGCGGCGACGAGGCCGGGGCTGTGGCAGGTGGGCTGCCCGCAGTAGTTGGCCTCGTTCCAGACCGCGAAGTCGGTCACCCATGGGTAGCGCCTGTGTAGCGTCCGGAACTGCTTGGCGAACTGCGCGACGCTCGGCAGCCGCCGGTGGCGCCCGGCGATCCAGGAGTGTTCGAAGGAGATCAGCGGATGCACGCCGTCGGCGTGGGCAGCGCGCAGCCAGGTGGCGATCGCCCGCGATTCGGAGCGGCTTTCGAGCGCGTTCCAGCCGATCGAGAGGCGGGCGTAGCGGATCGAGAGCGCCTTGAAGCGCGTGTCGGCAAACATCGCGGGGTGCTGCTCGCCGATACCGAGGACCAGCGCGGAGGAGGCCGCCGGCAGCGCCAGCAAGCCCACCAGCGCACACGCGCCGAGGATGACCCGCAAGCGCCTCACGAGGCGATCGTCTGGAACTCGCCGGTCTCGAAGTCCTCGGTGACGTCCTGCTCGATCTGCGCGGGCGAGGCTTCGGGCCGCAGCCGCCGCAGGCGAATCGCGTCGAGGCGACGGAACTTGAGGATCTCCAGCACGTACACGAGGTAGACGGAGGCGACCGCGACGAACAGGGCGAGCGCGGCGATCACGAGCGTCCAGCCGAGGTAGAGGTGGCCTTTGTGGTCGCTGTAGGGGACGAAGCGCAGCGCCAGCGCGAAGCCCGCCAGCAGCAGCGTCCACCCGTACAGGTAGGCGATCGTGCGCCGGCGTGAGAAGCCGATGCGGGCCATGCGGTGGTGGAAGTGCTCAGCATCGGAGGCATAGATCGGGCGTCGGTACTTCAAACGCTTGAGAACCACAAAGGTTGTGTCGAGAAACGGCACGGCGAGCAAAATCAAAGGCAGCACGAACGAGAGCACGACCTCGGTCTTGACCGCGCCCTCGACCGTGAGGCAGCCCATCAGCAGCCCGAGCAGGTTGGCACCGCAGTCGCCCATGAACGACGAGGCGGGCGGGAAGTTGTAGAGCAGGAAGCCCAGCGAGGCGCCCGCGATCAGCGCGGCGAGCACGCCCGAGGGCCACCGTTCGAGGTCGAACGCGATCACCGCGAGCGCGAGCGCGACGATCGCGCAGACCCCCGCGGCGAGGCCGTCGACGCCGTCGGAGAAGTTGACGACGTTCATCAGCGCGACCAGCCCAACCACGGTGATCGCCCCGCCGGCGTTGGGGAAGTGCAGCGCGCCGACGAACGGCAGCGTGATCAGTTCGACGACGATCCCGTAGTGCACGACGATCAGCGCGGCGAACACCTGCCCGGCGAGCTTGACCAGCGGCGGCAGCTCGAAGCGGTCGTCGATCGCCCCCACCACCGTGATGAACGCGTCCGCGATCAGCATCCCATGCCAGATCCGTTCGTCGGGCAGCCAGATCAGCCCCGCGATCAGCGTCCCGGCGAAGATCGCGAGGCCGCCCAGCAGCGGCGTGGGCCGCTCGGAGAGGCCCCGCTCGCGCGGGACGTCGACCGCCCCGACCGCCACCGCGAGGCGCATCGTGAGCGGCGTCAGCAGCGCCGTCGCGACCGCGGCGGCGAGGAAGGCGTACAGCGCGTCGAGCCAGTGTGCGCTCATCTGCTCGCGGAAAGCATCGCAGGCGTGGGTGTCATACGCGCGCGGTGAACGAGGAGGATCATTTGGTGCGCATCCGCGCAGGTGGACGCGGGAACCGGCGCGGCTGGGCGCGGGGCATCCATGCCCCACGACGGGAGGCAGTCAGACGACCTCCAGCGGAAGATCCGGATCGAGCCGGCGGAGATCGTCGGGGTCGCTCGTGACCACGCCCTGTCCGTGAATGCGCGCGCACAGGACCACGCTGGCGTCGACCACGTCGCTGCCGCCACGCCGCCCGAGGAGCATGCCCGCAACGAACGCCGTCCGTGCGTCGAGAGGCACCACACGAGTCTGAGGGCTCTTGAACAGTCTCGCCAGACGTGCCTGGCGTCGCAGATCGCGGATCGCCTGCGCGGCGACCCCGGCTGGGATGTGGATGACCGCGTCGGGCACGGCGCCGGCGCGATCGAGCAGCGCATCGACGAACGGGTCGCGCCGTTCCAGCGCGATCAGAGCGCCGGTGTCGAGCGTGAAGCCTCTCAATCGGTCTCCGCCATGGCCAGCACCCTGTCCGCCCAGGCGTACGCCTCCGCGCTCGGTTGCCCGTCCTCCGCGATCAGATCAGCGGCGAACGCGGCGAGGCTGTCATGCATAGCGGGCTCACGTCCTGCCACCGGCGCAACCGCGGCCAACGCCGCGGAGATGAAGCCGGACACGCTCGCCGCATCCCCCCGCTCGACAGCCTCCCGCGCCTGCTCGACCTGCCCCGGAGGCAGGGAGATCGTGAGCTTCGCGACCCTGGTCATACCATGAT
>CAYNGQ010000477.1:0-4202 GCA_964396735.1 uncultured Solirubrobacteraceae bacterium
CCACTTCTCGGGACTCGCGGTCGCGTAGACCTCCGCGCCCAGGTGGCGTGCGATCTGCAGCGCGGCCATCCCGACCCCGCCCGCCCCGGCGTGCACCAGCAGCGCCTCCCCGGGCTCGACGTGCGCAAGGTCGACGAGCGCGTGGTAGGCGGTCAAGAACACCAGCGGCACCGAGGCGGCCGCGACGAACGACCAGCCCTCCGGCACGCCGACGACCAGCCGGCGATCGGCCACCGCGACCGGCCCGAACGCATCCAGCATCAGCCCCATCACGCGATCGCCCGGGGCGAGATCGCTGACGCCCTCGCCGACCTCCATTACCACTCCCGCGCCCTCGCCGCCGATCGGCGCGTCGCCGGGATAGAGGCGCAGCGCGACCAGCACGTCGCGGAAGTTCAAGCCCGCGGCGTGCACCGCGATGCGCACCTGCCCGGGGTCCAGCGGCTCCCGCACCCGGGGGTTGGCAATCAGCGAGAGGCTCTCCAGCGTCCCCTCGTCGTGCTCGATGCCCAGATGCCACGCCCCCTCGCCCGCCGGGGGCCTCAGCGTCCCACCGCTCTCCGCCCGGCACAGACGCGGCGCATGGACGACGCCCCCGCGCACCGCCAGCTGCGGCTCGCCCGCGGCCAGCGCCGCCAGCAGGCCCCCCCAGGAGACCTCGGTCTGATCGTGCCCGAGGTCGACGAGCAGGAAGCGGCCCGGGTGCTCGGACTGAGCGCTGCGCACGAGGCCCAGCGCGGGCGCGAGCGCCAGATCGGGTGCCTCACCCTCGGCGACCGCAACCGCGCCGCGGGTGACAAGCACGAGCCGCGCATCGGCCAGTCGCACGTCGGCGAGCAGCGCCTTCAGCAGCTGGAGCGTCCGCAGCACACCGTCGCGCGCCGAGACCGCGAGCTGCGCCCCTGCGTCCGCCCCGACATCGACGCCGGCGCCCACCTCAGCGTCCATTACGGCGTCCACCGCAGCATCCATCTGGGCATCCACCTCGACCTCCATCCCGGTGTCCACCCCGACCTCCATCGCCGCGCCCACCAGTGCGTCCGCCCCGACTGACGCGAGCACGATCTCGGGCGTGTCCGCGCCCGCCGCGATCGCCCGGCCGAGAGCCGCAAGATCGGCGTGGCGCTCGGCGTCGAGCCCCGCAACCTCGAGCTCGCCGAGCACCGCGAACCGCTGCGCCCGGGCGCCCCCGGAGAGAACGGGGATCTCCACCCACTCCAGTCCGAACAGCGAATCGCGGGTCGTGTCCGCGCGCCCCGCGGCCGTGAGCCGGCGCGCATCGACCGGGCGGGCCACCAGCGACTGGACCGACAGCACCGGCTCGCCGTCCTGGTCGAGCGCCGCGATGCGGAGCGTGTCCCGCTCCGCGAGCGTCACCTGGACGCGCAGTGAGGATGCGCCGGCGCGGTACAGACGCACACCGCTCCATGAGAACGGCAGCGGCAGTCCGCTCGGGTCGAGTCCGTCGCCGAGCCGGTCGATCACGGCGTGCGAAGCGGCGTCGAGCAGCGCGGGGTGCACGCCGAAGCCGATCGCCTCGGTCGCCCTCGGCTGGTCGAACGCGACCTCCGCGAAGACGTCCTCGCCACGCCGCCACGCCGCTCCAACGCCCTGGAAGACCGGCCCATAGCCAAAGCCGGCCTCCGCCAGACGGCCGTACAGGAACTCGACTTCGACCGGCTCGGCGCCCTCTGGCGGCCACGCCTCGCCGGCCAGCCGATCGACCAGCGGGTCGACGTCCATCCCCGCCGGGGCGAGCACGCCGCTGGCGTGACGCGTCCACTCCACCTCCATCTGGTCCGGAATCAGTGGGTTCTGCGCGCACGAGTGGACGGCGACCGGCCGCCGCCCCGACTCGTCGGGCTCCGCCACCGTCAGCTGCAACAGAACGGCGCCCTCGCGCGAGAGCATGAGCGGAGTCTCCAACGTCAGCTCCTCGATCCCACCGCAGCCGACGCGGGTGCCCGCGGCGAGCGCCAGCTCGACGAACGCCGTGCCCGGCAGCAGCACCGCATCCAGCACCGTGTGATCCGCCAGCCACGGGTGACTCGCCAACGAGATGCGACCTGTGAACAGCCACTCGTCCGCGTCCGCCACCCGCACCACGGCGCCCAGCAGCGGATGGTCGGCGTCGCCGAGACCGGCGGCGGCCAGATCCCCGGCGGCGGTTCGCGACTCCAGCCAGTAGCGCTCGCGCTGGAAGGCATAGGTCGGGAGATCGACCCGGCGCGGTGCGCGCGCCGCCAGCAGCGCCGACCAATCGACGTGCCCGCCGTTGGCGTGCGCCGCGGCCAGCAGCCCGAGGAGCGCCTCGTCCTCGGCGCGGCCTGCGCGCAGGGTGGGGACGAGCAGCGCCTGCTCCTGCGCCCGCGGGCTCAGGCATTCGCGCGCCATCGCCGAGAGCACGCCGTCCGGGCCGATCTCCAAGAAGCGAGTCACGCCGGCCTGCTCGAGCGCTCGGATCCCGTCGGCGAAGCGGACTGGCTGGCGCACGTGCCCCACCCAGTACTCCGCGCTCGCCAGCTGCTCCCCGGTGGCGAGCGCGCCCGTCACGTTGGAGAGCACCGGCAGCAGCGGCGCCTGGAAACTGAGGCCCTCGGCGACCTCGCGGAGCTCGCCCAGCATCGCCTCCATCCGCGGCGAGTGAAACGCGTGGCTGACCCGCAGGCGCGTGGTCCTGCGCCCGCGCCTGCCCCAGTCCGCCTTCAGCTCCTCGATGGCGTCCGCATCTCCTGAGATCACGACCGCGCGCGGCCCGTTCACGGCGGCGATCGCGACCTTCCGCTCGAGTCCCGCAAGGCTCTCCCGGGCCTCCTCCTCGGTGGCCTCGAGCGCGCACATCGCCCCGCCTGCCGGCAGCGCGCCCATCAACCGTCCCCTGGCCGCGACCAGCGTGCAGGCGTCGGACAGCGAGAGCGCCCCCGCCACGTGGGCCGCCACCAGCTCGCCGACCGAGTGGCCGATCAGATAGTCGGGCCTGACGCCGAGCGACTCCAGCAGTGCGAACAGCGCGACCTCGAGCGCGAACAGCGTCGGCTGCGTCAGCTCGGTGCGGTCCAGCAGCGCCGCCTCCGGCGAGCTCTCGGCGGCGAACATCAGCTCCCGCAGCGAGCGCCCCAGGTGCGGGTCGAGCTCCCCACACACCCCGTCCAGCGCCGCGGCGAACACCGGGAAGGACTCGTACAGCTCCGCGCCCATCTCCGGCCGCTGCGCGCCCTGCCCGGTGAACATGAACGCGGTGCCGCCCGCGTCAACCGTACCCCGCACCACACCCGCGGCCGGCTCGCCACCCGCCAGCGCCTCCAGACCCGCCAGCAGCGTCTCGCGATCCGCTCCGAGCACCGCCGCCCGCCGGGCGTGCTGTGCGCGGGTCATCGCCAGCGAAAACGCGACGTCCACCAGCGCGAGCTGCGGATGCTTCAGCAGATGCGCACGCAGGCTCGCCGCCTGCGCGCGCAGCGCCGGCTCGCTTCTTGCCGACACGAGCAGCGCCAGCCGCGACCCCGGGCCTGCCGGGCAGTCGTCCACCTCCCCGAGTTGCTCCACCCCAGCGGGCTCCGCCGCCGGTGGGGCCCCCAACCACGGGCAATCCTCGCGCCAGGGGCCATCCTCCCGCCACGGGCCATCCTCGGCGTGCGATGCCAGCGCCCACCGCGGGGCCTCCTCGACGATCACATGTGCGTTGGTGCCGCTGATCCCGAACGAGGAGACCCCCGCGCGGCGCGTGCGCTCACCTTCGGGCCACGGCTCCGCCTCGCTCAGCAGCCGCACCTCGCCCGCCGACCAGTCCACGTGCGGCGAGGGCCGATCGAGGTGCAGTGTCGCCGGCAGCACCCCGTGGCGCAGCGCCATCACCATCTTGATCACGCCCGCGACGCCCGCCGCGGCGACGCTGTGACCGATGTTGGACTTGATCGACCCGAGTCGCAGGGGGCCGTCAACCCGTCCCTGGCCGTAGGTCGCCAGCAGCGCCTGCGCCTCGATCGGATCGCCGAGCGTGGTGCCGGTCCCATGGCCCTCGACCGCGTCCACATCGGCCGCGGAGAGCCCCGCGTTCGCGAGCGCCTGACGGATCAAGCGCTCCTGCGAAGGGCCGTTGGGCGCCGTCAGCCCATAGCTGGCGCCATCCTGGTTGAGGGCGCTGCCACGCAGGAGGGCCAACACCCGATGGCCGTTGCGCCGCGCATCGGAGAGGCGCTCGA
>CAYNGQ010000478.1:0-2158 GCA_964396735.1 uncultured Solirubrobacteraceae bacterium
CCGGCGGCACCACAACCGGCGGCGGGACGGCGAAGAAACCGACCAGCACGTCGCAGGCAAAGGGCAAGAGCAAGCCCAAGGTCAAGCAGACGCCCCCTCAGCCGGCGGTGACGATCTCGGGCGCGCGCTGCGTGCCGGCCAGCAGTTGCGACACCAAGGAGCACGAAGTCTCCACGCACGGCACGCTGCTGCTGCAGGGAAAGGACCTCGAGAGCGGGCAGGCGGTGGCGTTTCCGCACTCGTGGGAGGCGCGGATCGCCAGCAACTCGCCGACCGCGCACCTGCACTCCTCGAAGCTGGGGCTGGTGGTGACCGTCCCGAGCAGCGCCCACTCCGGGGAGATCGCGGTGATGCTGGGGAGGGGCCGCAAATCGAACCTGTTTGGCCCGATCAAGGTGGTGACGCACGCGCTGCACCCGCCCGCCCCACCGAAACCGGCGCCCGCATCGGTACCCGACAGCGTGGCCAGCACCGCGAACGGGACGGCCCTCGCCGGGCAGGGCATGTGGATCTGGTACCTGAGCGCCTCCAACGGGGGCAACGTCGCCTCGATCGCCGCGCAGGCGAAGGCGGCGGGGGTGGGGACGCTGTTGATCAAGAGCTCCGACGGCTCGACCAACTACTGGAGCCAGTTCAGCAAAAAAATGGTGGAAGAAGTTCACGCGCAGGGCCTGAAGGTGTGCGCCTGGCAGTACGTATACGGCACCAACCCGGTGGGTGAGGCCGAACTCGGGGCGAAGGCGGTCGCCGAAGGGGCGGAATGCCTGGTGATCGACGCGGAGGCGCAGTACGAAGGGCTGTATGGGGCGGCGCAGACCTACATCGACACGCTGCGGGCGAAGATCGGTCCGGCCTACCCGCTGGCGCTGGCGTCCTTTCCCTACGTCAACTACCACCCGTCGTTCCCCTACTCGGTGTTCCTCGGCCCAGGCGGGGCGCAGTTCGACGTGCCGCAGATGTACTGGCACGACATCGGCACCAGCGTGGCGCAGGTATACATAAATGCCTACGAACAAAACCTGATCTACGGGCGGCCGATCCTGCCGCTGGGACAGACCTACGGCGGCGTGAGCTCCTCGGAAATCGTCGCCTTCCGTTCACTGGCGAGCGCCTACGGGGCGGCCGGCGACTCCTTCTGGGACTGGCAGGAAACCAAGGCCTCCGGGTGGACCTCGATGGTTGCACCGCTCAATACCGCCCTGACGGTGCCCCAACCGGAGCTGACCTCGCCGCTGCTCAAAGAAGGCGCAAAGAGCGACCAGGTGCTGTGGCTGCAGGAGCACCTCGCGGGCGCGATCCCCTCGCAGCCGACGACGGGCATCTTCGAATCGCAGACCGCCACCGACGTGAAGCAGATCCAGGCCGAGCACGGCCTGCCGGCGACCGGCGAAACCGATGCCGCCACGTGGGGCTACATCCTCGCGCTGCCGATGGTGGCGGTCAACTGGACCGCCACCATCCCGAAGACCTAGACGCGTTGGATCAGGGTCGCAGTTCCCAGCCCCCCGCCGCAGCACATCGTGACGAAGCCGATCTCCTTGTCGGAGCGCTCGAGCTCGTGCAGCAGCGTGGTGATCAGCCGCGCGCCGGTGGAGCCGAGCGGGTGCCCGAGCGCCATCGCGCCGCCGTTGACGTTGACGCGGTCCATGTCGGGGCTGTGCTCGCGCCGCCAGGCGGCCACCACGGGGGCGAAGGCCTCGTTGATCTCGATCAGGTCGATGTCGTCGATCTTCATGCCGTTGCGCTCGAGGATCCTCGCGGTGGCGGGGATCGGGCCCTCCAGCATTTTCACGGGGTCACAGCCGACCGTTGTCTGATCGACGATCCGCGCGCGGGCGCGCAGACCGAGCGAGGCCGCCTTCTCCGCGGACATCAAAAGCACCGCGGAGGCGCCGTCTGAGATCTGCGAGGAGTTGCCGGCGGTGATCTTGCCGTCGGGCTTGAACGCGGGCTTCAGCTTGGCGAGCGCCTCGAGGTTGGTGTCGGGGCGGATCCCCTGGTCGGTGACGAACGTGTCGCCGTTGACCTGGAAGGGCACGATCTCGCGCTCGAAGCGGCCCTCCTCGGTCGCCTGGTGGGCCAGCCTGTGCGAGCGCACCGCCAGCTCGTCGAGCTCGGAGCGGGGGATCTCCCACTGGTCGGCGATCATCTCCGCGCC
>CAYNGQ010000479.1:0-4674 GCA_964396735.1 uncultured Solirubrobacteraceae bacterium
TGGCGGTCGCGCGCGACCACCTGTGTGGAAACCGACTCGCGCTCCAGCCCGAGGCGCGCCAGCACGCGCGCCTCGAACTCCGGGCTGGTGGCCGCGTACGTACCCACCGCGCCGGAGATCCCACCCACCGACACCTGTGCGAAGGCATGCTCCAGGCGCAGGGCGTTGCGGTGCGCCTCGAACGCCAGGCCCGCCAGCTTGATGCCAAAGGTCGTCGGCTCGGCGTGCACACCGTGGGTGCGCCCCACGCACAGCGTCTGCACTTGCTCGCGCGCGCGAGCCGCCAGCGTCTGCAGCAGTGCGCGGGCGCCCGGAACGATCGCTTCGCCCGCGGCCTTCAGCTGCAGCGCGAGCGCCGTGTCGAGGACATCCGAGGAGGTCAAGCCGAAGTGGATCCAGCGCCCCGCCTCGCCGGCGGAGGCGGCCAGCACGTCGACGAACGCCGCCATGTCGTGGTCGGTAGTGCGCTCGCGCTCGTTGACCGCTTCGACCGTGAATGTTGCCTTGCGGATCGCCTCCAGGTCGGCCTCGGTGGGGCCGTTGCCGGCACCGAGCAGGAGCGGCAGCTCCTCACACGCCGCCACCTCCACCTCGCGCCACGCCTCCATGCGGGCCTCGTCGGTCCAGATCGCGCCCAGCTCGGGGCGGGTGTAGCGCTCGGTCATCTCATCGCATTATCGCCGACAGGGCAATCCCGGCCTATTGGCGCAGGCCTACGCTGTCAGGATCTGCGCGGCTAGGATCGCCGCGTTGCGGGCGTTGTCAAGGCCCACGCATGCCACCGGCACACCCGGTGGCATCTGCACGATCGAGAGGATCGCGTCGAGGCCGCCCGCCGCGCTGAGGCGACCCGACAGCGGGACGCCGATCACCGGCAGCTCGGTGTGGGCCGCCACGGCGCCCGGCAGCGCCGCGGAGATGCCGGCGCCCGCGATGATCACACGCAGGCCCCGCATCTGGGCGTTCTTGGCGTAGTCCGCCACCACGTCCGGTTCGCGGTGGGCCGACATCACCCGCAGCTCGTGCAGGATGTTGCGCGCCTGCAGCTCCTCCGCGGCCTTCTCCATCTTCTCCATGTCGCTCGCCGAGCCCATCACGATCCCCACACGCGGGGCATCCACGTCGAGCTCCTCCAGCTGCGCGCGCACCTCGGTCTCGCTCATCGCGCTCGCGATTGGCGTCACATCACCCATGCTCGACCCCCGCGCCGAGGCCTTCGTTGGGCTCGTCCTCATACCACGCCCGCACCCATTCATCGACATCCCGCATTTCGGGGTCGGGCGCCACGGTCGCGGCGATGTCGCCACGCATCTGCATGCCGTCGAAGGAGATCATCCGCGCCGCAGCATACGCCGCTTCGCGTGCCTCCTCATGGTCCCCGCCGAGCGCCGTCACGTTCAGCACCCGCCCGCCGGCGGTCACGGGCTCGCCGTTTGCGAGCGCCGTCCCCGCGTGGGTCACCTCCACGCCCTTGGGCACGCGGTCCAAGCCCGCGATCGGATCGCCCTTGGAGGCGGACTCGGGGTAGCCGCGGCTCGCCAGCGTCACCGTCACCGCCGCCTGTGGCGACCACCTGAACAGCAGCGCATCTTCGCTTTCCTCCTCCGTCTGGCTGAGACCCCCGGCGCGTGCGGCACGGAACAGCAGCCTCAGCAGGTCGGATTCCAGGCGTGGCAGCAGCGCCTGCGCCTCAGGGTCGCCGAAGCGCACGTTGTACTCGAGCACGCGCAGTCCCTTCGCCGTCAGGATCGCGCCGGCATAGAGCACGCCGTGGAAGGGGATCCCTCGTGCGCTCATCAGCCTGACGATCGGGTCGTGGATGATCGGGGCGAGGTGCCACTCCGCTTCGTCCGGGAGCTCCGCCAATGGCGAGTAGGCGCCCATCCCGCCGGTGTTGAGGCCGCGATCGCCGTCGAAGATACGCTTGTAGTCACGCGCCGGCGCCAGCGGGTAGGCGCGCTTCCCGTCGCACAGCGCCATCAGCGAAAGCTCCTTGCCGACCAGGCGCTCTTCGACGACCGCGCTCGCGCCCGTCCCGTCGGAGGGGTGGCTCGGGTTGCCACTGGAGAAGCGGCCCTCGACGAAGATCTCGCGCAGCGCCGCTTGCGCCTGCTCGGGCGAATCGGCCACGGTCACGCCCTTGCCGGCCGCGAGGCCGTCAGCCTTCACCACCACGCCCGGGTCGGCCAACTCCGCGACCGCCGCCACGCCCTCCTCGAGCGTGTGCGCGTGGCGCCAGCACGCGGTGGGCACGCCCGCCTCCTCCATCAACTGCTTGGCGAACGCCTTGGAGCTCTCCAGGCGGGCGGCGGCAGTGGTTGGGCCGAACGCCAGGTGGCCACGGCGGTCGAGCACGTCCGCGAGACCCGCCACCAGCGGCCCCTCGGGGCCCACCACAGTGAAGTGGACGCCCTCGCGCTCGACCGCCGCGACGATCCCCTCCACGTCGTCGGCCGCCACGTCGATCAGGCGCGCGTCCCGCGCGATGCCTGCATTGCCGGGAGCGCACAGCAGCTCCGGCGCTTCTTCGGAGCGCGCCAGCGCTCGCACCAGCGCGTGCTCGCGCCCGCCCGAGCCGACGACCAGAACCCTCATGTCAGAGCGAGGCGATGAAGTCGTCCACGGGGATGGCTGTGAGCGTCTCGTAGCGCACGGTGCCCCGCGAGCCCAGCTCCAGCGAGACGCGCGCCATCGTCTGCTCGTCCGGCGCCTCGACGATGTTGACGAAATCGAAGCGTCCCAGCGTCGCCCACTGCGCCTTCACCTTCGCCCCCAGCTGCTCCACCTCGCGGTTGACCTCGTGGATCCGCTGCGGGTTGTTCTTCACCGTTTGCACGCCCTCAGGCGTGAGGTTGGCGAGCATGATGTACGTGGGCATGGGGCCTCCTCCTGGGGTCTTGATGGGGCGCCTGTGGGGCACCCGCAGATTAGACCTCAGTTCGGGATTGCGGCGGCTGCCGGGATCGGCTCGAAAGTGAGTCCTCCATCCACAGCATCCACGCGGATCGCATCGCCGGGGCGCAGGCTGCCCTCCAGCAGCGACAGCGCGAGGCGGTCGGTCAGCTGCTTCTGGATCACCCGGCGCAGCGGGCGCGCCCCGTAGGTGGGGTCGTAGCCCATGTCGCCCAGCAGCTCGCGCGCGGCCTCGGTGAGCGTCACCTCCACGCCGCGCTCGCGCACGCGCACGATCACGCGCTCGACCTGCAGGTCGACGATCCGTCCGATCTGCCCCCGGTTCAGCGCCTTGAAGCGCACGATGTCGTCGAGGCGGTTGACGAACTCCGGTTTGAAGTGCTCCAGGAGCGTGTCGCGCAGCTTTGCGTCCGCCGCGACCGACTCGGCTCCCATCCGTGAGGTTCCCACGGCGTAGGGCGTGCCCACGCTCTCCGGATCCACGACCTCCTCAGTATCGCCGCCGACGCGGATGTTGGAGGTCATGATCAGCACCGTGTTCTTGAAGTCCACCGTGCGGCCCTGCCCGTCGGTGAGGCGGCCGTCGTCCATCACCTGCAGCAGCGTGTTGAACACGTCGGGGTGCGCCTTCTCGATCTCGTCGAGCAGCACCACGCTGTAGGGGTGCCGGCGCACCGCCTCGGTCAGCTGTCCGCCCTCTTCGTAGCCCACATACCCGGGCGGCGCGCCGACCAGGCGGGAGACGGTGTGCTTCTCCATGTACTCCGACATGTCGATCCGGATCATCGCGTCCTGCGAGTCGAACATGAACTCGGCGAGCGCGCGCGCGAGCTCGGTCTTGCCGACGCCGGTGGGGCCGAGGAACAGGAACGTGCCGATCGGGCGGTCGGGGTCCTGCAGACCGGCGCGGGAGCGGCGCAGCGCGCTCGCAACCGCGTCGATCGCCTCATCCTGTCCCACGACGCGTTCGTGCAGGCGCTCCTCCATGTGGATCAGCTTCTCGACTTCGCCCTCCAGCAGGCGGCTCACCGGGATGCCCGTCCAGCGCGCCACCACCTCGGCGACGTCGTCGGCCTCGACCTCCTCTTTGAGGAACACCGGTTTGGATGGAGTGGCGCTCGCCCCATCCGGCTGCGCGCCGTTGACCGCGCCGTCGGCGGTGCCCGTCTGGGCGGTGCTGCCCACCTCGGTGGCGCCCGCACCGTCCGCCGACCCCTCGGGGCCGCCATCCAAAGCGGCCAAGCTCCTTTCGAGATCTGGGATCTCGCCGTAGCGCAGTTCGGCGGCGCGCTGCAGGTCGGCTGCCCGCTCGGCCCGCTCGGCCTCCAGGCGGGCCTCCTCCAGGCGCGCCTTGAGGTCGCTGGCGCCCTGGATCGCCTGCTTCTCGCTTTCCCACTGCGCCTTCATCGCCGCCGATCGCTCTTTCAGCTCGGCCAGCTCGCGCTCGATCGCCGCGCGCCGCTCGGCGGAGGCCTCGTCGGTCTCCTTCTGCAGCGAGGTGAGCTCGATTTCCAGCTGCATCACGCGGCGGTCCACCTCGTCGATCTCGGTGGGCAGCGAGTCGATCTCGATGCGCAGGCCGGAGGCGGCCTCGTCGATCAGGTCGATCGCCTTGTCGGGCAGGAAGCGGTCGGCGATGTAGCGGTCCGAGAGCGTCGCCGCGGCGATCAGCGCGCTGTCCTGGATGCGTACGCCGTGGTGGACCTCGTAGCGCTCCTTCAGGCCCCTGAGGATCGCGATCGTGTCCTGCACGCTCGGCTC
>CAYNGQ010000480.1:0-4398 GCA_964396735.1 uncultured Solirubrobacteraceae bacterium
TCCGCGCCCCGGCGGCAATCGCAGCGCGGGCGACGGGGGGCTTGTAGGTGTCGATCGAGATCACCGGACCGTCGGGGCCAAACTCGGCGACGACGCGCTCGATCAGCGGCATCACGCGCTCGATCTCCTCCGCCACCGGCACGGGAGGGCGCCCGGTGGTGGCCGACTCGCCGCCGATGTCGAGGATGTCGGCGCCGGCGGCGGCGTGCGCCAGCGCCAACTCCACCCGCTGCTCGAGGCCCTCGTAGCGCCCGCCGTCGCTGAAGGAGTCGGGCGAGGCGTTGACCACGCCCATGATCAGAGGCCCACCCACCCCGCCCGCCCGCGTACCGAGCTCCAGCACGCGATCGACGGCGCGCAGGCGGTAGCGCCTCACCCGGCCTCGAATCCCTCCGCGCGCGCCTCCTGCGCAAAGCGCTCGATCTCCTCCGTGGTGCGCTGCGCGCTCCAGCCCAGCTCCCCCGCGAGCACGTCCGCGACACGGCTTACGGGTCCAGACGACCCGTCCCGCGGCGAGCCGTCAAGCGCGTGCGCGGCCAGCAGCCACAGGCGCGTGCGGCGCAGCAGCACATCGGCGACGCTGCGCGCCTGCTCACGGCGGGCGGCGAGGACGGCCTCGGCGAGCAGATCGGGGAGGCCGGGCACGATCGGCTGAGCCAGCTCTCCGCGCTCGGCGGCGAGCGCCAGCACCTCGTGCGCGGCGTAGCCGTAGCGGGCCGCGAGCGCTGCGTATGACTCCTCGGGCACGCCCTCCACCCGCGGCAGCTCCTCGACCGCGACCGGCTGCCCGAGCGGGATCTCGTGCGTGCGGCAGGGCGCCTCGCGCGCGTCGCGCTCGACGAGGCGGTCGACCGTGAGCTTGGCCATCCGCCGCCAGGTGGTGAGCTTGCCACCGGTGATCGTGATCATGCCGCTGGAGGTCTCATACAGCTCGGCGCGGCGCGAGATGTCCACCGACTTCTTCGGGTCGCCGCCGGAGATCAGCGGCCGCACCCCGGCGTACGCGCCGGTCAGATGGCGGGGGCGCAGGTCGGTGGCGAAGAACGTGTTGACGGCGTCCAGCAGGTAGGCGACGTCCTCCACGGAGGGTTGTACGTGGGCGAGATCGCCCTCGTAGTCATTGTCGGTGGTGCCCACCAGCGTGCGCCCCAGCCATGGCAGCGCGAAGATCGAGCGGCCCTCGCCCGCCGGCACGATCGCGCCGCCCACCAGCGGCAGATCCTCGCGGGAGAGCGTGAGGTGGGTGCCGCGGCTGGGCCTGATGAACGGCACCTGCGCCCGTCCACCCCGTGCGGGGTCATCCAGATCCGCCGCCTGCTGGAGCTCGCGCGGGCGCAGCTCGTCGGCCCACACGCCGGTGGCGTTGACCACGTTGGCGGCGCGCACCGCCAGCTCGCCCCCTCCCTCGAGGTCGTGTGCGCGCACGCCGCACGCACGGCCGTCGTCGTCTTCGAGCAGGCCGATGGCCGCCACGCGGTTGGCGCACACCGCCCCGAAGCGCTCGGCCTCGCCGAGCACGGTCAGCACGAGGCGCACGTCGTCGGTTTGGCAGTCGTAGAAGAGATAGCCCCCCGTGGGCTCGCGCGGGCCGAGCGCCGGCAGCAGCTCCAGTACCTCCTCCCCCGAGATCATGCGATGGCGGGCGGGGCTCCAGCCGTGTTCGGCGGCCTCCTCGGCCTCTCCCCCCCGACCACCCGCGCGCTCGGGGCGTCCGCGGCGCGGGCGCAGGCGGCCGCGATCGACCGACATCACGTCGTACAGGTTGAGCCCCACGCCCATCATGCGATCGGGGCGAGCGCCCTCGAAGGCTGGCACGACCAGCGGCAGCGGGCGCACGAGGTGTGGGGCCAGCGCCACCAGCAGCTGGCGCTCCAGCAGCGCCTCGCGCACCAAGCCGAGGTCGAAGTTCTGCAGGTAGCGCAAACCCCCGTGCACCAGCTTGCTGGAGCGGCTGGAGGTGCCCGAGGCGTAGTCGGCGCGCTCCAGCAGCGCCACGCTGTAGCCGCGCGTGGAGGCGTCAAGCGCAACGCCGGCGCCGGTGATCCCCCCGCCGATGACCACCACGTCGAACTCGCTGTCCGCGAGCGCCTGTACGGCTTGATCCCGCTCGACCACGACCGCCAGTCTGGCAGAGCGCGCGTGGTCGGCGTCCCGCCGAGGCCGCCGGAGGATCGGCTCCGAGGAAGCGAGCCACGGCGGGATCGGCTACGCGTACGTACACCCCCGGATAGCCGGCCTGGCCACAGCCGTTGCCGAAGTCCACCAGCCCCAGCAGCACGTCGCGGGCCGGCGAGGGGTTGCCCGTGACACCGGGGGCCACCAGCGGGCCGCCGCTGTCGCCGTAGCAGGAGTCGGCGTGCCCCTGCCCTTCGCCCGGCGCGCCGCCGGCGCACATCATCCGCGGGGTGATCGGCTGTTCGATCGTGGCGTACGCTTCTTCGCAGAGCGCGGTGGCGATCAACGGGACGTGTGTCTTGCGCAGGCGCAGCGGGTAGCTCGGCGAGCCGCCCGGCTGGGGGTTGAGATCGCCCCAGCCGCTGACGAGCGCCTGCGCCGGAGCCGTCGCGGCCTGCGTGGCGGACGCCGCGGCGCTCTGCGCGGCGGCTGTGCGCGCATCGGCCAGCGCCGTGTCGAACGCCAGCGGGGCGATCGTGCTGTGGCCGTCGAGCGCCGGCGCGCGGCCGCTCCACAGCGGTCGCGCGAGCTGCAGCACGCCGACGTCGTAGTCGCTGGCGGCGGGGTTGTAAGCGGGGTCGGCGGTCGCTGCCACCACGGGGTCTCGGACGCTCCCGGGGTCGGTCGGTTCGAGGTAGGTCGAGCCGGCCAGCACCTCGATTTCAGCCGGCGCTGTGTGCTGGCCGCGTTCGCCGAACAAACAGTGCGCGGCGGTCGCCACGTGCGTGGCGTCGAGGATCACGCCGCCGCAGAAGAAGCCCTTCGCGGGCGATCCGGCGTGCGGGTCGTACAGCGCTACCTGGAACGGAAATTCGGTGATCGAGGCGACGGTGCCGTCGATGATGCTCGCGTGGGCGACGGGATCGTTTTTGGGCCGCAAAGGACTCCCCTGCGCGAGCGTCGAGCCGACCGTACCCACTCCCAAGACCCACAGCACGGCCGTCGCCCCCCCCGCAGCGCCGATGCGCCGCAGTGCGGAACCAAGACCGTTCATCCCTCTCAGTTGAGAGTAGAGTACGTTGACTAGGTATGCAACCCATGCTACGGAAAAACACGTAGGTTGGCCCCGGCCGGGGCTACAGCTGCGCCAGCTCGGCGGTGATCTCGCTGACGGCGGACTTGGCGTCGCCGAACAGCATCGAGGTCTTGGGGTCGAAGTACAGCTCGTTTTCGATCCCGGCGAAACCGGGGTTCATCGAGCGCTTGATCACGATCACCGAGCGGGAGTCGTCCACTTCGAGGATCGGCATGCCGTAGATCGGCGAGGAGGGGGTGTTGTGGGCCGCCGGGTTGGTGACGTCATTGGCGCCGATCACCAGCGACACGTCGGTGCGCGCGAACTCGGGGTTGATGTCGTCCATCTCCTTGAGCTGGTCGTAGGGCACATCGGCCTCGGCGAGCAGCACGTTCATGTGGCCGGGCATGCGCCCCGCGACCGGATGGATCGCGTATTTGACGTCCACGCCCCGCGCCTCCAGCTCGGAGGCCAGCTCGCGCACCGCGTGCTGGGCCTGCGCGACCGCCATCCCGTAGCCGGGGACGACGACCACGCGGGAGGCGTAGGCGAGCTGGATCGCGGCGTCGGCCGCGGTCGTGGAGCGCACCGTGCCGGCGTGCTCGCCCGCGCCCGAGGCGCCCTCCACGGCGCCGCCGCCGCCGAAGCCGCCGGCGACGATCGCGGGGATCGAGCGGTTCATCGCGGTGGCCATCAGGTTGGTGAGGATCGTGCCGGAGGCCCCCACGATCATCCCCGCGACGATCAAAGCGGGGTTGTCGAGCGCCATCCCGGTGGCCGCCGCGGAGAGGCCGGTGAAGGCGTTGAGCATCGAGATCACCACGGGCATGTCGGCGCCGCCGATCGGCAGCACCACCGCGTTGCCGAGCAGGGCGGCGACGATCAGCATGCCGATGAACAGCAGTTCGGAGTGCGCCCCCGCCACCAGGTCGATGCCGGCGGCGAGCGCGAGGATCAACAGCACGAGGTTGACCACCTGCTGGGCAGAGCCGAAGGAAATCGGGCGTCCGGGGATGATTTCCTGGAGCTTGCCGAAGGCGATGTTGGAGCCCCAGAAGGAGATCGAGCCGACGATCGCGGCGAACACCGAGAAGATCGCGACGTAGGTCGGCACGCCCGCGATCTGGATCGAGGCGCCGGTCTGCAGGACGACGCCGTTGCCCAGTTCGCGGCCGAAATGGACCGTGTGGGAGCCGTAGGTCGAGCCG
>CAYNGQ010000481.1:0-2064 GCA_964396735.1 uncultured Solirubrobacteraceae bacterium
CGGCCGGCTGGCGGGCATTCACGAGGAGATCATGAGCTGGCCGCACGGCTATCAGACGATCGTCGGTCCCCGCGCCGACGCGGTCTCCGGCGGCCAGCAGCAGCGGATCTGCCTCGCGCGCGCGCTGGCGGCGAAGCCGGAGGTGCTGATCCTCGACGAGCCGACCAGCGCGCTCGACCCCCACTCCGAGACGCTCATCCAGGCATCGCTGAGCGCGCTGAAGCACGAACTGACGCTGTTCATCATCGCCCACCGGATGTCCACGCTCGACATCTGCGAGCGTGTAATGGTCATCATCGAAGGCCGGCTGGCGGCGTTCGCGGCGACCTCGCTGCTGCAGGAGCAGAGCGCCTACTACCGCTCGGCCTCGAAAATCGCGGCCGGGGCCTCGGGGGGTGCGCTGCTGTGACACGGGCGCACGCTTCGACGACCGTCTCCGAAGCTCAGACCACGGATGAGGCGCGGTTGGTCCGCCCCGCGAGTGCCCCCCCGGGGCGGACGCCCGACTTCTTCATCGTCGGGCACCCCAAGTGCGGCACCACGGCGCTGTGGGAGATGCTCAAAGCGCACCCGCAGATCTATATGCCGAACGTCAAGGAGGTGCGCTTCTTCGCGACCGACATGCACCCACGCTCCGAGCGCCCCGGCGGGCTGCCGGGCACGCTCGAGGAGTACCTCACGCTGTTCGGTGAGGCCTCGCCACAGCAGCGCGCCGGCGAGGCCTCACCCTTGTATCTCGTCTCACATGTGGCGGCGCGGGAGATCGCCGACGCGCAGCCGCACGCACGGGTGATCGCGATTCTCCGCGAGCCCGCCGGCTTTCTGCGCTCGCTGCACCTGCAGTGGGTGCGGTCGCACTTCGAGGTCGAGAAGGACTTCCGCAAGGCGATCCAGCTGGAGGGGGAGAGGCGTCAGGGCAGACGCGTGCCGCCGTCCGTGCGCTCGCGCCCGCAGATGCTCTTCTATTCGGAGTACGTGCGCTACGTGGAGCAGCTGCGCCGTTACCACAGCGTGCTCCCCCGCGAGCGGGTGCTGACGCTCGTGTACGACGACTTTCGCCGCGACAACGAGGGTGCCATCCGCGCCGTGCTGCGCTTCCTGGAGGTGGACGAGAGTGTGGCGATCGCCAGCAAGGAGGTCAACACCTCGGTGCGCATGCGCTCGCAGCGGCTCGACCGCGCGGTGCACGCGGTGTCGGTGGGTCGCAGCCCGGTGACGCGCGCGGTGAAGGCGTCGGTGAAGGCGGTGGCGCCCCGCCGGCTGCGCCGCCGGGCGCTCTCGGCCACCCAGCGGCGGGTGCTGTTCACCGCTCCCCGTCCGCCCGACGAGCGCCTGACGCTCGAGCTGCGCCGCCGCTTCAGGGGCGAGGTGGTCGCGCTGAGCGAGTATCTCGACCGCGATCTCGTGTCGCTGTGGGGCTATGACGGCGTCGGCTGAGCCACGCGATACCGGGCGCACGGCGCCGCCGGCGGCCGAGCCCGAAGCTACGTCGGTTTCCCCGTTCGGTGTGCCGGTTGCGCAGGTTCCCACGGCTGAAGCGCCTGCTGGGCAGGTTTCCGTGCGCGCGCCGCCGCGGGTGCCCGACTTCTTCATCGTCGGCCACCCCAAGTGCGGCACCACGGCACTGTACGAGATGCTGCGCCGTCACCCGCAGATCTACATGCCCGAGAGCAAGGAGCTGTGGTTTCTCGCTCCCGAGCTGCGCTCGCCACGGCGCGCGCGCGGTGGTGGGCGCGGTGGGCGCGTGGAGACACTCGCCGACTATCTCTCGCTGTTCGCCCCCGCGCGGCCCGACCAGCGCGTCGGCGAGGCGACGCCCCTGTATCTGAGCTCGCACACCGCGGCCGGCAACATCGCGCAGCTGCAGCCGGACGCGCGGATCATCGCGATCCTGCGCGAGCCCGCGAGCTTTCTGCGCTCGTTTCACCTGCAGTGCGTGCAGAACCACACCGAGACCGAGCGGGACCTGCGCAAGGCGCTCGCGCTCGAGGCGGCGCGGCGCCAGGGGAGGCGCATCCCCGCCCACGCGCCCCGGCCCAAGGAACTCATGTACTCCGAGCACGT
>CAYNGQ010000482.1:0-1730 GCA_964396735.1 uncultured Solirubrobacteraceae bacterium
CATCACGCGGTACTCGAGGTTGGGCGCTTGCCGCTGTGCCCAGCCGGCCTGGATCGACTCCTCCTCCAGGTCGATGCCGACGACTCGCCGTCCCGCGCGTCGCTGCGCCCACTTGTGCACGAGCACGCCCTCGCCGCAGCCCACGTCCAGCAGCGAGCCGGGGTCGGCGCGCGCGAGCAGCTCGTCGAGGTCGCGCTCGAACCCCGCCATCAACCGCCGCGCGAGCGGGTTGGTGGAGCCGTACTTGTCGTAGGTGTTGCCCGTGACGACGCCGTCGCGGGAGATTGTCACGCCGGCGCCGCTCATGCCAGTGGTGGGGGTGGGGGCGCGTCCGCGTAGGTGAGCTCGGGGCCGAGGTGTGGGGCGCTGGACATCGTGTCCAGCGACCGCGCGCCCGGAGCAGGCGAGGTCCTCAAGCCCCGATCACCTCGTGTCGCTCGGCATCTCCGGGCTCGTAGTGGGAGGGGGGCACGTCCAGCTGCAGCTCGATCCGCCGCACCCGCTCGAACGTGCGCTGCGAGAGCACGCGCTGGGCGGCGAGCAGGTCGCCGATCACGCCGAGCGCCCACAGCACCACGGCGGCGATGAACAGCACCGCGCCGAGGATCAGCGACTGCACGTGGCCCTTGCCATTGCCTTCGGCGTAGGCGACGATGAAGCGGATCCACACGCCGAGCGCCGCCACGCCGATCACCGCGGCGAGGCTCCAGAAGATCCGCAGCGGCTCGTACTGGGCGTAGATGCGGAAGATCGACACCGCGTTGCGGCGCACGTAGGCGCTCATCGAGGGGAACAGGCGGGACTCGCGCGTGGCGGGGTTGGTGCGCACGGGGACGTGCTCGACCGCGACCAGCAGCTTGCCCGCCTGGATGATCGTCTCCAGCGTGTAGGTGAATTTCGAGACGACCTGCACCTGCAGCGCCGCCTCGCGGTTGTAGGCGCGAAAGCCCGAGGTCGTGTCCGGCACCGAGGTCGAGGAGGCCTGGCGCACGACCCACGAGCCCAGCCGCTGCAGCAGCTTCTTCAGCGGCGAGAAGTGCTCGATCGATTCCACCTCGCGGTCGCCCACCACCATGTCGGCGCGGCCCTGGAGGATCGGCGCGACCAGCCGCGCGATGTCGGGGCCGTAGTACTGGTTGTCGGCGTCGGTGTTGACGATCACGTCGGCGCCCAGCTTCAGGCAGGTGTCGAGGCCGGCCTGGAAGGCGCTGGCGAGGCCCTTGTGGTTGGTCAGTGCCACGAGGTGGTCGACGCCGTGGCGGCGCGCCACCTCGATCGTCTCATCGCTGGAGCCGTCGTCGATCACCAGCCACTCGACCGTGTCGAAGCCCTCCAGCTCGCGCGGCAGCTCGGCGAGCGTCACGGGCAGCGTCGCGGCCTCGTCCCAGCAGGGGATCTGGATGATCAGCTTCATACGGCGGAAGGCATTCGGTACATCGTGAGGCTGGGTCTCCTGGGAGGGGGCTCTGGGGGAGGGCCTGCCCTCCCCCAGCTAAAGCAGGGGATCTGGATGATCAGCTTCATCGCAGGGGGTCTTGCCATCGCCTCACAGCCTACCGGCCACATAAGCTCTACCCAATGCAGAGCGCAACGCTCGCCCAGCCCCGGCCGGGCCACTCAATGCTTGCGCGCCTGCGCGCCGTTCCGGGCGCCACCTGGGCGCGGCTCGGCTTCGCGGCGCTCTGCGTGGCCGCGCTCGTGGGGTACTTCGCCTTCCCCACCTACCCCAC
>CAYNGQ010000483.1:0-2321 GCA_964396735.1 uncultured Solirubrobacteraceae bacterium
TAGCGAGCCACCACCTCGCCGCCGAAGTAGCTTGGCGGGGCGAGACCGGCGTCAGTGGCGACCTTTTGCACATGTTCGGCGACTTCGCCGAGCCCGAGCTGGTCGACGAGCAGCGCGTCGAAGCGCACGACGGTGAGCGGCTCGCCGGTGTCGAAGGCGATCGGGGCAGTGCCCTCGCGGGTGGCGATCGCCGCCAGCGCGGAGCTCTCGGCGGCGGCGCTCATCGGGCTGGCGCCCGCGAAACCACCACCCTGTTCGCTCATCACCGCTTCGCGCAGCACGAGGCGCTGTTCTGAGCTGTCCCAGTTGGCGGCGGTGAGCTTCTTGGCAGCGGCGGCAGGGGTTGGCGTGGCGAGCGAGCCGCCAACGAGGGCAGCCGTCACGGAGGCGACCGCGCCGATCAGCGCCAGCCGGCGCACCAGGGAAATGCGGCGGGGCGAGGCGATACGACCCACACCCCTCCATCGGCGGTGGCGGCGGCCCGCTTGAGCCCTGCCGCCATTGCCGGCCAGCCCTCACCCAACCATCAATCCGAGGCGCCAACCAAAAGAGAATGAGACTCAATCCCATTTGGTTATAGGGCCAAAACTAAACATACAACCCCCGCCCCGCCGCGTCCGTGTTCTTTCTTTTCGGACCCCAACCAAACGAGAATGAGACTCAATCCCATTTGGTATAGGGCCAGAAAGAATCATTTGACCCACACCGCCGGGCCGCACCGGCGCCGGCGGGATCAGGCGAGCGCGCCCTCGTGCGCCGGTCGCGGCTCCTCGTGCAGGCCCGCCGCGTCGGGAGAGGCGCCGACGAGCGGGCCGCCGGCGCACTCCTCCGCGCACACGGCGCGGCGCGGGTTCTGGATGCCCACCGCGCCGATCACGCCCCCGAGCAGCACGAGGCCCCCCGCGATCGCGATGCCGGCACGGAAGCTCTCCAGCGACGCGGCGTTGGCGGCCGAGGTGACCGCGCGGGCCTGGCGCGGCGGGAGACCCGCCACCGAGGGACGCCCGAGCGTCAGGCGCTTGGCCTGCGCCACCGCCGCTTCGGCGCGCGGGGAGAGCCGCACCCCCGCGAGGTGCGAGTCGAGCGAGGCGGAGAACTGCACCGCGACGACGGCGCCGAGCGCCGCGATCCCGAGCAGCCCGGCGACCCGCGCGACCGCGTTGTTGACGCCCGAGGCGATCCCCGCCTGGCGCTCCTCGACGCCCGCGAGCACCGCCGCGGTGAGCGGGGCGACCGTCATCGAGAGGCCCAGCGAGAACACCAGCAGCCCCGGCAGTACCTCGGTGTAGTAGTCGACGTGGACGCCGACGCGCAGGAGCAGCAGCAGCCCGGCGCCCGCCAGCAGCGGCCCGCCGCCCATGAACAGCCGTGGCCCGTGGCGGTCGGCGAGCCCCCCGAAGCGGCGGGAGAGCACCAGCATCACAACGGTGACGGGCAGCGTCGAGAGGCCGGCGCGCAGCGGCGAGTAGCCGGCGACCTGCTGCAGGAAGAGCGTGAGGAAGAAGAACAGCACCGACAGGCCTGCGTACATCGCGAACGTCTCGACGTTGCCGACCGCGAAGTTGCGTCGCTTGAACAGCCCCAGCGGGAGCATCGGGTGCGAGGCGCGGGACTCGTAGAGCAGGAACGCGACGAACAACGCCACGCCGCCGATCAGCCCCGCCATCACCGCCGGGCTCGACCAGCCCAGGCGCGGCTGCTCGATCAGCGCGAACACCGGCCCGCCGAGCCCGAGCGCGCACAAGAGCGCCCCGACGTAATCGACCGCTGGGCCGACAGCGCCGGCGGCGCGCGGTGCGGCGCGGGGGATCACCGCGAGGATCAACACCAGGCAGAGCGCCACGAATGGGAGGTTGATCAGGAAGATCCAGCGCCACGAGCCGATCCCGAGCAGCAGGCCCCCGCCGAGCGGGCCGATCGCCGCGGCGATCGCTCCGAACGCGGTCCAGGTGCCGATCGCGGCGCCGCGCTCTGATTCCGGGAAGGTGGCGACGATCACCGCCAGCGAGCTCGGGATCAGCAGCGCCCCGGCGACGCCCTCGAGCGCGCGGAACGCGATCAGGAGGCCGATCGTGGGCGCGAGCGCGCACAGCAGCGAGGCCACGCCGAAGCCGCCCACACCCAACGCAAACACGCGCCGCTCGCCGAATAGATCGCCGAGCGAGCCGCCCACGAGAATCAGCGAGCTGAGCGTCAGCAGATACGCGTTGCTGATCCACTGCTGGCCCGCCAGGCCGCCGCCGAGGCTGCGCTGAATCGTGGGCAGCGCGACGTTCACCACCGTGCCGTCGAGCAGCGCGATCCCCGAGCCCATGATGCAG
>CAYNGQ010000484.1:0-1634 GCA_964396735.1 uncultured Solirubrobacteraceae bacterium
CCCTCGGTCGAGCCGAGCTGCACCAGCAGCACATCTACGGTGTCCCCGACCGGCACATCGACCACCGTGTCCCCGACCCCCAACCCCACGCTCAAACGAGGCCCTCGGGCCGCATCGCCTTGAAGCCCGGCGTGCGCTGCAGGGCGATCGGTTGGATCGGCGAGGTATGCAGCACGTAGAAGCGCACCCCATCGCGCTCCTCGATCGCGCTCACCGCGGAGTGCTGGTGGCGCCACGCGAGCGCCCAGATGATCGCGAAGCCGGCTCCGATCCCGGGGATCTGAGGGGCAAGGAAGGCGAGACCGCCGGCGAGCACGGTGACCGCCAGCAGCGGCCACAGCCGGTTGAGCAGGATCGCCGCGGGGCGGTGCTCGGGCAGCATGTTGGTGGAGCGCGCGCCAGCCAGCAACCGCGCGATCGGTGGGCTGGCATCGGCGCGCCGGCCGAGCGCGAGCCCGATCAGCGCCGCGAGCGCCCACCAGGCAATCGACAACACTGCCGCCAGCGACCCCGAGGTGGTGGTGAGGATCGACAGCACGGTGATCAGCGCGAGCACGGTGGCGACGCCGGCACTGAGCAGGACGGTGTTCTTGAGGAAGTCGGCGAAGCGCATGGATACGGCTAACGGGTGGAGGTCACATGCGGCCCATCGTGCAAAGGGTGCACATGAGCCGCCACTACAGCAGAGCCTCGAGCAGGCGACGCACGCCTTCGGGGCCGTCGATCGTGAGATCCGCCTCATCCACCAGTTCCCGCGGCGCTTCCTCGGAGCTCACCGCGACACACACCGCGCGCGTGAGCTTCCCGGCCTGCACGAGCGAGCGCAGCCCGCGGAAGGCGTCGAGATCGGTCGTGTCGTCGCCGGCGTACAGCGCGGCGCTCACATTCCCACCCTCCCCATCGACCCCGCTCGCCTCGTTTCCCTCCCCTGCGGACCCCGCGCGCACTCCGCCGGGAATCCACGGGCCCGGGACGTCGGGGTTGCGACCGTCGAGCAGCGCCATCACACCGAGCCCCTTGTCGAGCGCCACCGGGGGACGCACCTCGAGCACCTTGCGGCCCCAGTGCACGGCAAAGCCCTCCTGCTCGGCGCGCGTGGCGATCTCCCGCACGGCAGCCTCCGCCGCGACCTCGTCGGGCGCGCCGCGCCAGTGGAAGGCGGCGATCGCCTCCTTGTCCTCGGCACGCACGCGCAGGCGCTGGTGCTCAGCCGTGAGGATACGGGCGGCGAAGTCGCGCACGCGCCCGCCCCAGGCGGCGAGCTCGGGGTCGAGCTCGGGGCTGGTGGCGCCGGGGCGCAGCAGCTCGCCGCCGTGGTTGCCGACGTAGGCGATCGTCCCGATCGCGACGATCTGACGGGCGGTGGCGGCGCGGCGGCCGCTGACGCAGCCGACCAGGCGGTAGCGCTTGGCGATCTCGATCAGCAGCGTGCGGGTCGCCTCGGGCACGTGGGCGTCGGCGGCGTGGCGCACGATCGGCGCGAGCGTGCCGTCGATGTCGAGCAGCACTGCGGAGCTGGAGGGATCGGAGCGCAGCGGCTCCAGTGCCTCCACCAAGCGAGGGGCGACGGGGGACACATCCTTAGTATGCCCGGCATGGCGGCGCGTAGATCCACCGGCGACGTCCTCAAGCTG
>CAYNGQ010000485.1:0-4425 GCA_964396735.1 uncultured Solirubrobacteraceae bacterium
CCGCTTAGCTCCCCGAATGCCATCGCCCGTGACTATAGAGATGGTTCCCGTTGCCTCTGCGTTAGCGACCTTTCCGTCGCCCCGCCGTGGCGGATTCCCGCGGCTGCGCGGACGGTCGAGCACCGCCCATCGCCCCCGCCCGCTCGCCGGTCGCGTACACGTCGAGCGGCAGGTAGTCCGGGTACGGCAGCCGCTCGGCGAAGCGCGCGGCGCTGGCGATCATCGCGGCGTTGTCGGTGCACAGCACCCGCTCGGGCACGTGCACGTCGGCACCCAGCTCACCGAGGCGCCGGCGCAGCTCGCCGTTGGCCGCAACCCCCCCACCGACCGCGAGGCGCTCGAGGCCGGTCTGCTCGAGCGCCCGCTCGGCCCGTTCCACCAGGCGCGCCACGATCGCCGCCTGGTAGGAGGCCGCGAGATCGGCCGCCCGCGCCGCGAGCTCATCCTCGGAGAGCTCGCGCACCTTGTACAGCAGCGCGGTCTTCAGACCGGCGAAGGAGAAGTCGAGGCTGTGCGCGAACGCCTGGCGACCCACGCCCAGCCCGGGGCGGGGTCCTCCGGCCGAGAACGGGAAGGCGCTCGGATCGCCCTCCTTGGCGAGACCTTCGAGCGCGACCCCACCGGGGTAGCCGAGGCCGAGCATGCGGGCGCCCTTGTCGAATGCCTCCCCGGCCGCGTCGTCGAGCGTGCTGCCCAGCACCTCGAAGCCCTCGTGCTCGCGCACGTGCGCCAGCAGCGTGTGGCCGCCGCTTGCGATCAGGCACACGAAGGGCGGCTCGAACGGGTTGGTGGGGACCCGATCATCCGTTGGGGTGGTGCGCGGCGGCTGCGACCCTGACGCGCTGCCCGGGCGCCGCGGGGCATCGCCGGCAATGAAGTTCGCCGCCACGTGGCCCTGCAGGTGATCGACCGCCGCGAACGGCAGCCCCCGCGCGGCGGCCAGCGCCTTGGCTGTGGCGAAGCCCACCAGCAGCGCCCCCACCAGGCCGGGACCGCGGGTGGCGGCTATCAGATCGATCTCATCGAGCGTCGTCCCCGCCCGCTCGAGCGCGCTGGCCACGACGAGGTTGACGATCTCCAGGTGCCGGCGGGAGGCGATCTCGGGAACGACCCCCCCGAAGCGATCGTGCATCTCCTGTGAGGAGATCACGTTCGAGTGGATCCTGCCCACTCCATCGACGACCGCCGCGCAGCTGTCGTCACAGCTGGTCTCCAACGCGAGGATGTTCACAGGAAGCCAGGGTTGGGCACATCCTCCAGGGACCCGGCCAGCGTCGCGGGCGTACGCCACATCACGAGGGCGTCCTCCCCATTGTCTTGGTAGTAGCGCCTGCGCATCCCCGCCGCGCGGAAGCCCTCCCGTTCGTAGAGCCGGATCGCCACGTCGTTGGAGCGGCGCACCTCGAGGGTGTAGCGCGCCTGCTCGTCGTCGACGCGCGCGTACAGCTCTCCCAGCAGCGCGGAGGCGACCCCTTCGCGGCGGTGCTCGGGCGCGACCGCCACGTTCATCACGTGCCATACGGTCTCGTAGCGCGAGCAGATCATGTACCCCACCAACCGCCTGCTCCCCCCCGTGTTCAGCACCGCGGCGAGACAGATACCCGAGGGCTTGGAGAGCTCCAGCACGAACATCGCCAGCGACCACGGGGTGGGGAAGGCGCGCCGCTCGATTCCGATCACCTGCGGCAGGTCCGGGTAGGCCAGGCGCCGGATTTCCAGATGCGGCTGCTCGGCGGCGACGTCGGCGACTAGCGGTGTGCTCACTTCAAGCTTCCTCTGGTTTTTGATTGAAAGGCGGAGGGGTTCGGCTCGCCGGCCGCGCCACCCTTTGATTGAAAGATAGAGGGGCCCGGCTCGCCGGCCTCTAGGGCAATCTCCGCATCCGGCCGGCGGCGGTAGTCGGGCAGCACCGCCTCGGGATCGCCCGCCGGCGCGCTCAGGGCCAGCTCGCACAGCACCCCGGCGTCTACTCGGTGGAGCGGCGAGGTGTCCACTGGGACCGCCACCGCGATCGCCTCCAGATATCCCCGAAAGCGTAGCGCTCCGTCGCCGACCGCCAACCACTCGCGATCCCCGCCAAGCTCCCCCGGGATCGCGGCGAGCTCCTCGGGCGGGAGCGCGCGAGGCGGAGCCACCTCGCCCTGTGCGTCGTACGCCGCGGCGAACGCCTCCCCGCGGCGCGCGTCGATCGCCGCCAACGCACAGCGCATCTGCGAGTCCGGCTCCCACAGGGCTGCCTGTGCGAGGACCCACAAACTGCTGACACCCACCACCTCGATCCCCAGCGACTGCGCCAGACCACGCGCGGTGGCAATCCCGACGCGTAGCCCGGTGAAGGTGCCCGGCCCCACGCCCACGGCGATCCGCTCCAGCGCGCCCCAGCCGATGCCCGCCTGCGCCAGCAGCTCGCTCGCCAGCGCCAGCGCCTGCGTCGTGTGTCCGGGTCGGGCGCCGGCCTCGGGCTCGTCGTAGGCCCGCAGGGTGGTCCCGTCGGCGAGCCGCAACCCCACGGCGGTCGCAGGCGTGGCGGTGTCCAAGCCCAAGACAATCATTGCTGCACGGATATCTCGATCCGCCGGAGATCGCCGCCGCCATGCGTGATCGTCACCTGCGCTCGCGACCCCCCAAGCTCCGGGCTGCCCTCCTGCGGCCACTCCACGAACGCGATGCTGTCCGCTGTCAGATAGTCCTCCAGCAGGCCGGGTACCTCGTGCTCCAGCCCCGCCAGCCGGTAGAGGTCGAGGTGGGCGACGGTCCCCCGGGAGCCGCTGTAGCGGTGTCCCACCCCGAAGGTGGGGCTCGTGACCGAATCGGTCACCCCCAGCGCCCGCGCGGCGCCTCGCACCAGGGTCGTCTTGCCGGCGCCCAACTCTCCGCGCACCAGCACCACGTCCCCCGGCTGCAGCAGCCCCGCCAGCTCGGCGCCCACCGCCTCAGTCTCAGCTGGGGCCGAGGTTTCGCGGGTGGGCACCGGAGGAACTTTAGTGTTCGGCGTGGCAGTGGCCGTACCGGACGATCCAGCGCTCGCCGATGGCTATGCCGCAAGTGCCTCCGCACGCAGCTCCTGCTCGTGCGAGAGCGCCTCGCGCTCCAGCGCGCCGCCCGGCCCGATTCGGTAGGCGCCCATGCGCGTGAGCGGTGGCGAGTAGGCGTGAATCGTGATCGCCGGCTGGGCGCCGCCGTTGAGCACGCGGTGGATCGCGGTCGCCGGGACGTTGAAGCACTCGCCCGCCGAAAGCTCTCGCGTCACCGTGGGCGAGCCGACCGCGAGGCGCTCCTCACGCACTCGGCCGGCGACCACGGCGATCCCGCCGGCCGAGTCGTTGTGGTCGTGGAAGCCCGTGTCGTGGCCGTCGCCCCAGCAGATCAACCACGCGTTGACGCGCTCGTCGGAGAAGATCTGCTCGTACACCCGCGCGTCCTGGCGGTGGCGGACGAGGTGGCGCCAGCGCGCCGGGTCGGCCGCCAGCACGGCGGCGAAGCGCTCGAGCTGCTTGGGGTTGAGGGAAGCGCCCGGGTCCTCGGCGGGTATCGGCTCGGGTGCGGCCAGCAGCCGCTCGAAGCGCTCCACGACGAGGCTCAGCGGCTCAGGGGGCGCCGGGTCGGGCGCCGCGGCAAACCACACCACCCGTGCGGGACGAGCGCTCACGATGCCACCCCCACGCGCGCCGTACGCACAGAACGAGCCGAACGGGCCGCTCTGATCGCGCGAATCACACCGGCGCGCTCCAGCAGCTGGGCGCCGTTCTCCGCCAGCAGCGCCTCGCGGCCGGTGGGTGTGGGCTCGACGACGGGCCGGTCGGAGCCATACACCAACTGCTCCCCACCCACTCGGCGCGCCATCGCCTCGACCGCCGCCGGGCCGTAGCTGGAGGTGTCGTAGAAGACGAGCGGATCCTGCAGGTCGCAGTGCGGCCCGCCGCGGGCCGCGAGCCGCTCGCTGAGCAGCGGCGCGCCCCCCGCGAGCATCGCGAACACGACCCGCAGCCGCGGGTGCTCGCGCCGGCCGAGCGTCGCGAACGTCAGCCACGCGGCCTGCATCTGGGCGACATAATCGGTCAGCGACCGCCACCACAGCGGCTCGCTCAGGGAAGCCTCCGCCGAGCGCAGGCCCGGCGCCGGGCCGGGGTGCACGAACAGCGGCGCCCCACGCGCTTCGATCCGCTCCAGCAGCGGCGCGCTCAGCGCCAGCGCGCCGGGGCCGGCGAGCGCCCCCGCGGGCAGGCAGACGCCGATGCAGTCGCGCGCCAGCAGCCGGTCGACATCGTCCGGGTCCTGATCGTCGAGCGCGATCGGCCCCCACGCGGCAAACCAGCTGGGCAGCGCCAGCACGCCATCCAGATGAGCCTCGATCAGCTCATCCGCCTCCTCGCGGGGCAGTGCCTCGACGCCGATCGCGCTCGATAGCGCCACCACCGCGAGGTC
>CAYNGQ010000486.1:0-5889 GCA_964396735.1 uncultured Solirubrobacteraceae bacterium
GAGGCGCTGATGGTGGAGCCGACCGAGACCGAGACCAAGGAGACGCTCGACGCCTTCGCCGATGCGATCGCCGCGATCCTGCGCGAGGCCGCCGAGGATCCCGAGATCGCGCGCACCGCTCCTCACACCACGCCGGTCAGGCGTCTCGATGAGGTTGCCGCCGCCAAGCGGCCCATCATTCGCCAAACGCTCTCATGAGCGCATGCCGCGGCGCTGGATCGCGCGCCGCCGGATCGCACCTCTTCGGCCTCGGCTAGGGTCCCCGGCTGTGCGCATCTTCTCCGGCATCCAACCAACCGGCAGCAAGCACCTCGGCAACTACATCGGCGCGATCCGCCAGTACGTCGAGGGACAGGAGCGCGGCGAAGCTCTGTTCTGCATCGTCGACCTGCACGCGACCACCGTCTCGTATGAGCCCGCGGAGCTGCGGCGCAGCCTGTACGACCTCGCCGCGCTGCTGCTCGCCGCCGGCCTCGACCCCGAGCGCTGCGTCCTCTTCCGCCAGAGCGACGTCCACGAGCACACCGAGCTGTGCTGGCTTTTGTGCTCGCTCACCGAGCTCGGCCGTCTGCAGCGGATGCACCAGTTCCGCGACAAGTCGCTCGTCCGGCGCGAGCTGGTGAGCGCGGGGGTGCTCGTCTACCCGGTGCTGCAGGCCGCCGACGTGCTCGCCTACCGCGCGCACGAGGTGCCAGTCGGCGAGGACCAGCGCGAGCATCTGGAGCTGATGCGCGACGTCGCGCGGCGCTTCAACGCGCGCTTCGGTGAAGGCGAGGAAGTGCTGGTCGTGCCCGAGCATCGCATCCCGGCGCTCGGCGCGCGGATCATGGACCTGCAGGACCCCACGCGCAAGATGTCCACCACGGGGGGGAGCCCGCAGGGAACGGTGTACGTGCTCGAGGAGCCACGCGCGATCGAGAAGAAGATCAAAAGCGCCGTCACCGACTCCGGCACGGAGATCCGCCGTGCGCCGGAGAAGCCGGGCGTCTCCAACCTGATCGAGATCCTCGCGGTCGCGCGCGCCCTCACGCCGGAGACGGTCGAAGCGGAGCTGGCGAACGCCCGCGGGTATGGCGACCTGAAGGCGGCGGTCGCCGCCGCCGTGATCGACTACCTCGCGCCCGTGCGCGAGCGCTACGCGGATCTGCGCGCCGACGAGGCGGCGCTCGAGGCGGTGCTGGCAGGCGGCGCGGCGCGCGCACGCGCGATCGCCGCGACCACGCTCGCCGACGTGCGCGAGCGGATGGGTGTGGGCGCGGTCGCGGGCAGGCGGGGTGACCATCCTTGATGACCGGTACGGTGGAAGCATGAGCTGCGAACGCGCGACTGCGGTCGACGACGGCCGGAGATCCCACTCGATCGGCAGGCCCGATCTGCGGAAGGCCCGAGCGTCGTGAGCTCCGTCGCTGCGCTCGACCTCGATCTGGACGTCTTCAGCGGGCCGTTCGACCTGCTTTTGACGCTGGTGCTGCGCGAAGAGATCGACCTGCTCGAGCTGCAGCTGGCCGAGGTCGTGCTCGCCTACCTCGACCACCTCGAGGCTCGGGGTGAGCTCGACCTGGAGACCGCCACGGAGTTCATCGTGCTCGTCGCCGCCCTGTTGGAGCTCAAGTCGCGTCTGATGCTCACCGGTGAGGAGGATGAGCAGCTGCTCGACATCGAGCCGGGGGAGGCCGCCGAGGAGCTGCTGACACGGATGCTCGACGCCCGCCGCTACCGCTCCGCCGCCACCCACCTGCGCGAGCTGCTCGCCGCGCAGGACGGCGTGCGCTTCCGCTCTGCCCCACCGCCCGCGCACCTGCTTCGCGCCGTGCCCGAGCCGATCGACGGCGTGCTCGACCCGGCGGCGCTCGGGCAGGCGCTCGGCCGGCTGCTGGTGATGCCACCGGCGATTTCCCTGCGTCACATCACCGTCCCGCGCGTGTCGCTCGCCGAGCGCCTCTCGCACCTGCGCTCGCTGCTGCGCCGCGGGCGCTTCACCTTCGAGGAGGCCGTCGGTGACACCGACGACCGCATGACCGTCGCGATCACCGTGTTCGCGCTGCTGGAGCTTTACAAACGCGGCGAAGCGGCCTGGGAGCAGAGTGAGTGCTTCGGCGAGATCCATGTCCACGCGCTCGCTCCGTCCGCTCCCGCCGCGATTGCCGCAGGTGCCCATGCCGCGGTCGCCGCGGGCGGAGGCGCTGCGTGAGCGACGCCGCGGACGCACCTTTCGCGCCTGTGGAGCAATCTCCGGCCGACCCCGAGCCGGATGCCGTGGGTGAGCCCGTCGACGATCTTCCCACCGGAGCGGATGCGCCCGGTGGTCTGGCATCCACCGAGTTGGCCCGCACCGTCGAGGCACTGTTGTTCCTCAGCAATGACCCGCTCTCCACGCGTGAGCTGGCCGACGTCGCCCGGGCCGACGAGCTCGAGATCGCCGCGGCGGTGGGGCTGCTCGCCGAGCAGTACGCGCCAGGACAGCGCGGCATCCAGCTACGCGAGCTCGCGGGCGGCTACGCGCTCGCCAGCGATCCCGCCTGCGAGGAGGCCGCGCGGCGGCTGTTCAGCCGGCCCCGCGCCGCCACGCTCACCCCCGCCCAGGCGGAGACGCTTGCGATCGTCGCCTACCTGCAGCCGGTCTCGCGCCCCGAGATCACGCGCATCCGCGGCGTCAGCGCCGATTCGGCGGCCACCACTCTGCTCGAGCGTGGCCTGGTCGAGGAGGCGGGGCGCTCCCAATTCGGCGCCGTCCTCTACCGCACCGGCACGCAGTTCCTGAAGCTGTTCGGCCTGCGCTCGCTGAGCGAGCTGCCCGACGTGGCGCAGTGGGACCCCACCCCCGAGGAGCAGGCCGAGCTGCGCGAGCGGCTGTTGCGTGCCGGTGAGGCCCGCGCCGAGGGGGGGCCGTCGCCGGGCGAGTCGTGAATCAGGCAGCCCTCGCCGCCAGCTGGCCGCACGCTGCGTCGATGTCACGCCCGCGTGTCAGACGCACCGTGGCCTGCACGCCGTGCTCCTCCAGCGCCCCCTTGAAGGCCGCGATCGCCTCGCGGCTCGATCCCTTGAACGGCGAGCTGGTCGGATTGAAGGGGATCAGGTTGACCTTGAACATCAATGGGGCGTCCACGCCGGCTGGGGCGAGCAGCTTCGCCAGCGTCACTGCCTGCTCGTAGCGGTCGTTGACGCCCGCCAACATCACGTACTCGACAAACACCCGCCGGTGCTTGCGTGCATAGTGGGCACGGCAGGCGTCGAGCACCTCGCGCAGCGGGTGGCGCTCGTTGACCGGCATCAGCTCCGAGCGCAGCGCTTCGTCGGCCGCGTGCAGCGAGAGCGCGAGGCGCAGCGGCAGCTCGCACTCCGTGAGGCGTTCGATCCCGGGGATCCACCCCACGGTCGAGATCGCGGTATGGCGATGCGAGATGCCGATATCAGGCAGCCGCTCGCAGGCCGCCAGCACCGCGTCGAGGTTGAGCAGCGGCTCGCCCATCCCCATGAACACGCAGTGGTCCACCCGCTCGACCCGGCGGAAGTGCAACGCCTGGTCGAGGATCTCCGAGGGGGTGAGGTTGCGCGCGAACTTCATCGCGCCGGTCGCGCAGAAGGTACACGTCAGCGGGCACCCCGACTGCGAGGAGAGGCAGATCGAGCGTCGCCCATCTGCACCCCCCGGAGGGCTTCGATACCGCATCAGCACCGCCTCCAGCGGTCGCCCGTCCACGGTGGCGAACAGCGCCTTCACCGTGCCGTCGCGGGCGCTCAGCTCGCGGCGCACCTCCAGGCTCGAGAACGGCACCTCCTTCGCAAGCTCCTCGCGCAGCGCCTTCGGGAGGTTGGTCATCGCCTCATACCCCGCCGCCCCCGCCGCCGCCCACCGCCACACCTGGGCGGCGCGGAAGCTCGGCTGCCCCTGTGCGGCGAGGGTCTCATCCAAAAGTCGCAGGTCCATCCCCTTATCGTTGCAGTCCATGCGCCTCGCCAAGCACCTCGCCCATGCCGGCGTCGCCTCCCGGCGCGCCGCCGAGACGCTGATCGTCGCCGGGCGCGTGCGCGTCGATGGAGAGCTGGTGCGCGATCCCGCCCGCGATGTGGACGAGCGCCACCGCGTCGAAGTCGACGGGCGGCCGCTCGCCGGCCCCGAGCCGCGGGTCGTCTACGCCGTGCACAAGCCCACCGGTGTGCTCTCGACCGCGCGCGACACCCACGGCCGTCCCACCGTGGTCGAGCTGATCCCCGAGGAGCGCCGCCGCCTCTACCCGGTTGGGCGCCTGGACGCCGACAGCAGCGGCCTGATCCTGCTCACCAACGACGGCGCACTCTCGCAGCGGCTCACGCATCCGCGCTACGAAGTGCCACGCACCTACCGTGTGCGCGTCGCCGGAGGGCCGGTTGGGGAGCGTGCGCTGCGGGCGCTGCGAACAGGCGTGACCCTGGAGGACGGTCCCACGGCGCCCGCGCAGGTGCGCCCGGTGGGAAGCGGGGCAGAGGAGCTCGAAATCACGATTCGCGAAGGCCGCAACCGCCAGGTGCGGCGCATGTGCGAGGCGGTCGGTCACCCCGTGCTGGCGCTGCGGCGCGTCGCCTTCGGCCCGCTACGGCTCGGCACCCTGCAGCCCGGCGCCCACCGTCGCCTCGGCGAGGCCGATCTGCGCAAGCTGGGTGAGGCTGGTGGGCCTCTAGCGCGTGGCTCTGCGGCGGCGAGTGGCCCAAGAACGGGCGGGGCCGGCCGAGGACTCTGAGAGAATCGCTCGCCATGCGACTCTACGCTTTACGCGGCGCGATCAGCGTTGCGCACAACGACGCCAAGGACATCCTCGAGGCGACGACCGAGCTGATGACGGCGATCATGGAGCGCAACGCGCTGCGTCCCGAGGACGTGGTCAGCTGCATCTTCACCGCCACCAACGACCTCAACGCCGAGTTCCCCGCCGTCGCCGCGCGCGCGCTCGGCTTCGAGAACGTGCCGCTGCTGTGCGCGCGGGAGATCCCGGTGCCCCGCGCGCTGCCCCGCGTGATCCGGGTGCTGATCCACTACCACGCGGAGGATGGCCATACAGCTCAGCACGTCTACCTGGGCGAGGCCAAGGCGTTGCGCACCGACCTGGAGTCCGCCCAGTGAGCTCCTCGGGTCCCATCCTGGAGCTCGCACCGTGAGCTCCTTGGCTCCCGACCTGGAGGTCACACTGTGAGCTCCTCGGCACAATAGGCCGGTGCCCTTCGAGTTCTCTGAGCGGATCAGGCGCCTGCCGAGCTACCCGGCGGCGGGCGGCTACGCCGATGCGGCGCCGCGCGCGCGGCTGGCGAGCAACGAGTCGCCGTGGCCGCCGCTGCCGGCCGTGATGGAGGCGATCGAGCACTCGCTCGGTGGGCTCAACCGCTACCCCGACCCCTCCAGCTCGGCGCTGCGCAAGCGACTCTCCGAGCGCTACGAGGTGCCGGCAGAGCAGATCGCGATCGGCAACGGCTCGTGCGACATTCTGCTCGCCGCCGGCGAGGCGCTGCTGGAGCCGGGCGCCGAGCTCGTCCACGCCTGGCCGTCGTTCTCGATCTACCCGCATCTCAGTGCTGCCTCCGGCGCGCGCGCGATCACGGTTCCGCTCGATGCGCACGACCGTCACGACCTGCCGGCGATGCTGCGCGAGATCACCGTCGCCACGCGGCTGGTGGTTGCGTGCAACCCCAACAACCCCACCTCCACCGCCCTGCCGCTCGCCGAGATCGCCCAGTTCCTGGCGGAGGTGCCCCCGCACGTGTGCGTCGTGATCGACGAGGCCTACTGCGAGTTCAACCTGCTCGACGACCCCGACGCGTCGGTGGGGCTGCTCGACGAACACCCCAATCTCGTGCTGCTGCGCACCTTCTCGAAGGTGTACGGCCTGTGCGGGCTGCGCGTCGGTTTCGCGCTGTGCG
>CAYNGQ010000487.1:0-4556 GCA_964396735.1 uncultured Solirubrobacteraceae bacterium
CGAGCTCGGCGACCAGATCCCGCTCCTGGGTCCCGTAACGCTCGCTCTCGCCCAGTCGCAGCGTCGACAGCGCCCCGAGCGTGCGCCCGCGTGCGACCATCGGGGCGACGACCGCCGAGCGATAGCCGTGCTCGATCATGAACCGCGCGTGCTCGGATCCCTGCGCGAACGAGCGCAGCAGCGCGTCTGTCATCTCCGCCAGCAGCACCGGCTCGCCGCCGCGGATGACCTGTGCCACCGGATGCTCCCCGGCTGGGTCGAGCGGATAGCGGGCGCGCAGCTCCTCGAGCTCGCGTGCCAGCCCCTCCTCGGTGGCGACGACCGCCACGTCCACGATCGCGCCGTCTTCGTCGCGCAGGTCGATCACGCAGAGATCGGCCAGCCGCGGCACCGTCAGCCGTGCGACCTGCTCCATCGTCGTGGTGGGGTCGAGCGAGCTGGCCAGGATCGCCCCGGCCTCGATCAGCAGATCCCTGGGGACCTCACTCCCCGGCTTGGTCATCGCGCCGAACTCCCCCTTTGTGTGGTCTCCAGCAATCGCCTGGTGGGCCTTCAAAATAGACGGTGCGAGGTGGGATGATCGACCGCATGAGCCCAACGAGGAACCCGCGCGAGCCGATGCCCGACCATCTCGCTCCGATGCTTGCCAGCCCCGGCCGCCTGCCGGAGGATGAGCAGGGGTGGGCGTTCGAGGTCAAGTGGGACGGGGTGCGGGCGCTCCTCTACTGGCGTTCGGGGCATCCGGCACCCACCATGCGGGTGGAGAGCCGCAACCGCAAAGAGATCGGCGCCCGCTATCCCGAGCTGCACGCGCTGGGCTGTCAGCTGGGGGAGCACGATGTGGTGCTAGACGGGGAGATCGTCGCCTTCGACGAGCGCGGGTTGCCGAGCTTCGAGCGATTGCAGAAACGGATGCACCTGGCCTCCGCGAGCGCAGTGGCGCGCGCCGCACGCGAGATACCGGTGACGTACGCGATCTTCGATCTGCTGTATCTCGACGGCCACCTCACCATCGAGCTGCCTTACCGCCAGCGGCACGAGCTGCTGGAGGGGCTACGGCTGAAGGGCCCGGCCTGGCAGGTTCCAGGCCAGTGCGTGGGCGGCGGCGCCGAGCTGCTGGCGGCGACCGCCGAGCAGGGATTGGAGGGGGTGATCGCCAAGCGCCTCGATTCGCCCTATCGCCCCGGTGAGCGCAGCGGCGAGTGGGTGAAGGTCAAGAACCTCCACCGCCAGGAGTTTGTGATCGGCGGGTGGCTGCCGGGCAAGGAGGGGCGCTCTGGGCAGCTCGGCGCGCTACTGGTGGGCTACCACGACACCGACGGGAGCCAAGGACTGCGCTACGCCGGCCGTGTTGGCACCGGCTTCGACGAGCCCGAGCTGCGCCGCCTGGCGGGGGAGCTCGCGGCGCGCAGCCGCCGCGGCAGCCCGTTCGCCGAGCGCGGCGTCCAGCCGCCGCGGGAGGCGCGCTTCGTGGAGCCCGAGCTGGTGGCCGAGATCGAGTTCTCGCGCTGGACACGCGACCGCATCCTGCGCCACTCCTCCTACCAGGGCTTGCGCACCGACAAGCCGGCTGAGGAGGTGACACTGGAGCGCGAGGGGGGAGGGGATGGGCAGGCGGGTGTCGCACTCGGCGGCCTTCCGGAGAGCAGGAGCCCAAGGCGGGATGCCGGCGCCCGCGGCGGCGAGCCCGGAGCGGGCGTGGAGGAGCGCCCTTACGAGATCGTCCACACCACCAAGCGCCACGTCGAGATCGAGGTGGGGGGCAGGCGGCTGCGACTGTCCAATCGCGACAAGGTGCTCTACCCCGATGCTGGTTTCACCAAGGGCGAGCTGATCGACTACTACACCGCGGTGGCCCCATTTCTGCTGCCACATCTGGCAGGGCATCCGGTGACGCTCAAGCGCTACCCGGATGGGGTGAAGGAGTCGTATTTCTATGAGAAGCGCTGTCCCACCTACCGCCCCGAATGGGTGAAAACCGCGCCGGTGTGGAGCGGGCGCCAGGCGGGAACGCTCGACTACTGCCTGATCGAAGACCTGCCGACGCTGATCTGGGTCGCCAACCTCGCCGCGATCGAGCTGCACCCCAGCCTCGCGCGGGCGCACGCGCTCCAGACCCCCACGACGCTTGTGTTCGACCTCGACCCGGGCGAGCCCGCCGGCGTGCGCGAGTGCTGCCGCGTGGCGCTGTTGATCAAGGAGATGTTTGACGCCTTCGGGTTGCGGTCGTTGGCGAAGAGCTCGGGCTCGAAGGGTTTGCAGGTGTACGTGCCGCTCAACACCGCCGTCTCATACGAGACGACCAAGCCGTTCGCCCGCGCCGTCGCCGAACTGTTGGAGAAGCAGCACCCCAAGCTGGTCGTCTCGCGCATGACCAAGAGCCTGCGCCCCGGCAGGGTGCTGATCGACTGGAGCCAGAACGACCCGCACAAGACAACCGTGTCGGTGTACTCGCTGCGGGCGCACGCCACCCCCCTGATCTCCACGCCTTTGGATTGGGAGGAGGTGGCGCTCGGATCGCGCCGTCGACGCGGCCGCGAGCAACCGCTGAGCCTGGCTCCAAAGGAGCTGCTGCGTCGCGTGGAGCGCGATGGGGATCTGTTCGCCGCGGTGCTCGGGGTTACTCAGAGCCTGCCGGATTTGGGCGCCAGCCGGATCGGGCTCTGAGGGCAGCAGCCAGGGTCCAGCCCTCGCGACTCGGGCATTGTCCTGGGAAGGCGCCATGGGTCCCCTTGGCCCAATCAAGCGACCCTCTGCAATAAAATTCCGCAAATTGCGGGCTTCTCCCCGGCCGGCTGTATTGACATTCTCCCATCCTTTAGTAGGTTCCTGTTGTCCGACTGATAGAGATGCTCGCTGGTCTAGCGCCAGAAGGGTTGACAGGGAGCCTGCTTTTGGCGCACGTCGGCATGCCATTACGTCGGGTAGGAGGAATGGAGCCTAGATGAGGTGTGGTCGATCACGAGAGAACGAGGGAAGGTCGCCGCTTTCGCCGGCAGCTCGTCTTGGCGTGGCCGCACTGACGGTGTCGTTGTGCGTGTTGGCGTCGGCGGTGGCGGCGGGCGGGACACAGCCGTATGAAATGTATGAGGAAACGGTCGCCGCTGATGGCCCGGTGGCGCAGTTCCGGTTCAACGATGCGGCGAGGTCGAGCACGATCGCGGACTCGGCGGGCAGCTATACCGCGAGCAACAGCGGGGTCGTGTTGGGCGGGGAAGGCTCGTTCCCGGGGAGCAGGTCGGGGTCCTTCGGTGGCGAAGCGTACGCGACGCTGCCGGGTGACCCGTTGACGGGCGCGAATGAATTTACGGTGGAGGCGTGGGTGGATTGGGCAGGTGGCAGCGCGTTGAAGCAGCCGGTGTTCGAGTTCGGGTCGAGTTCGTCCAACTACATGTATCTGACGCCCGCCTCAGCGCTCTCCAGTCATATGCTGCTGTTTGAAATCCACACCACCGGCGGCTCGTATGTGCAGGTCGCGGCGACGAAGATGGCGGCGAGTGTGTGGAAGTATCTGGCGGTAAGCGAGACGAGTTCCGGTGCCTTGACGCTGTACATCAACGGGGAACAGGTCAAGCAAGTGACGGGAGCCAGTGTCTTTCCCTCCTCGCTTGGCAGCGCCCCGGATGACTACCTCGGCCGTTCGATCGGCGGGGAAGTGCTGTTTGGAGGGTCGTTGAGCAACGTCGCGTTCTACACCAAGGCGCTCTCTGCGAGCCGGATCAAAGCGCACTACAACGCCGGGGAGTATCCGGTCAACGCCGAACTGCCGGCGATCTCTGGTACCGCCAAGGACGGCAGCACGCTGAGCTCCACGCACGGAGCCTGGACCGGCCTTTCGCCGATCACGTTCGGCTACCAGTGGGCGCTGTGCGACAGCGCGGGGGGATCGTGCGAGAGCATTCCCGGGGCTAGCGAAGCGAAATACACGCTCGGCCATGAAGACGTCGGCTCGACGCTGCGGCTTGCGGTGACGGCGAGCAATGGTGCGGGGTCGGGCACTGCGACCTCGCCGCAGAGCGCCGTGGTCGCGCCGCTGGCGCCGTCGAACACCGCGCTGCCCGCAATAATCTCCGGCGCCGCGGAGCAGGGCCAGCTGCTGAGCGCCAGCGAAGGCTCCTGGAAAGGCACCCCGCCGCTCTCCTACGCTTATCAGTGGGAGCAGTGCAACGGCACGGGTGGCAGCTGTAAAAAGATCATCGGGGCGACCAACTCGACCTATCGTGTCCCGGGGTCGCTGATCGGCGATACGCTGCGCGTGGTGGTGACCGCAGAAAACGCGGCCGGCAGCAGGAGCGCTAACAGCGAAGTGACGGAGGTGATCACGACCGGCCCGCCCGTGAACGCGGGACCGCCGGTGCTTTCCGGCCGCGCCGAAGACGGCCAGACGCTGAGCGTGAGCAGCGGCGAATGGGTGGGCACCGAACCTTTCTCCTACACCTACCAGTGGAAGCTGTGCAACAGCAGCGGCGAAGGGTGTGCGGAAATCTCCGGGGCGACGGCCTCGACGTACACGCTCGACCCGGGCGATGTCGGTGACAGGATGCGGGCGACGGTGA
>CAYNGQ010000488.1:0-1708 GCA_964396735.1 uncultured Solirubrobacteraceae bacterium
GTAGCGATGCACGGGGTGGGCCACCTCGATGCCAACCACACTGAGCAAGACGATCAAGACGACCGCTCGCAGTACCGCCTCGTAGTCACGCTGGCCGGCGTAGCGCCAGCGGCGCTGGTAGACCCTGGCCAGGACGAGCACGATCAGGCTCCCCCCCAACACCCACCAGATCGTCCGTTCACGCAGCAGCTGATAGTCGTGGGGCAGCTGCGAGCTCCCGCCCGACCCGTTGTCGAAGCGCAGCTCGAAGGCGAGGTAGTACGCGAGTACGACCAGCGCTCCGTCCACCGCCAGCTGGGGCAGCGAGCGTCGGTGAATGGGAAGGGCCGCCGCGCGGATCCGTCGGCGCATTGGGTCAGATTGTACGGGCTGCTCAGTCGCCCAGTGGGGACAGCAACAGGTCCACCAGAACCCGCGGGTCGCGGCGCACGCGCGGCGTGTGCTCGGCGGGGGCACGCTGCTCCAAGTCGAGGTCATCAAGATTCGGCAGCTTGCGCATACGGCCGGCCTCGATCAGGCGCTCGTCGACGGCACCCAGGCGGCCCTCGAACGTCGTGTACACCGGTGTCCCCAGCGCGACCGCCTCGCGGTTCATCGTGCCACCGGCGGAGATCACCAGGTCCGCGTACGCAATCAGCGACTGTGCGTCGATCGCTTGCTCTGGCACCACAAAACCCTGCACCCCGGCGAGCTCCTCACGCTGAGAATCCACTCGCGGCAGCACCACCGGTTGCACCCCATCTGTTGCGGCGGCCTCCCGCAGACGCCCCAACACACCAGCGAACAGATCGTTCTCGAACCGGTGATAGAGCGACACCTCCGGCGGTGTCCGCACCACGACAATCGGCCTACTACGGTCGAGACCCAGCTCTCCGAGCACCTCCGGATCAGCCTCGAAATCGGCCAGGTAGTACTCCTCCTTCAACCCCTCATACGCGCGCACCTTGCCCTTTGCGCCGTAGCGCTCCAGCCGCGCCACCGGGATCGCATCGGGCACCACTACCGCACGCGCCAAGCGGCAATTGACGTTGTGCTGCACCGTCGCCCACTCGTAGTCGAACATCGTCGCGCTAGGTACTCGCAAGATCGCAGCCGCCACGCTCACATCGTTGGAGCCATGACCAAGCGCAATATCGAAACGTCTCGAGGGGTGGGTTCCCGGGGATCGGTGGGCTCCTGATCCTCGCGCCCAGCGCACGAGCGCGGTAGAGCGCGCGGCCAGCCCTCCAGCCTTAGCAACCAGCCGCTCGCCGCGATGACGCCCGATTGCCGTGTGGGCGATACCGAAACGTTCGCACAGCGCGAGCGTCTGGGCGAAGTCGCGCGCGGTCACCTCCACCTCGTGGCCGTCCTGACGCAGGCGCTCGATCACCGGCCGCATCACGAGCACGTGCGGGCTGTTCGTCAAATCAATCCAAACGCGCATCTCAAACGGGACGGTATCGTTGCCCAGCGCATGCTCGTCCTCGCATCAGTCACCGAGTCACTCGTCAACGACACCTCGCACTTCGTACGCGACGCCGGACTGCCCGGAATTTTCGCGCTGATGGCGATCGGCTCGGCCTGCATCCCGATCCCCTCCGAGGTGGTCATGCTGTTCGCCGGCTTCGCCGTCGCCGACCGCGGCGCGAGCGGCGCGCACCACCACCTAACGCTCACGGGAGTCGTTCTTGCCGGCCTTCTCGGCACCCTCGCCGGCTCGTATGTC